>JBCDIP010000420.1:0-3790 GCA_038748855.1 Pseudomonadota bacterium | reverse complement strand
CTCGGCGACGACCGGCAGGTCTTTGAGATTGAACTTGCTGAGAAACTGGCCAGCAAACTGGAGTTTCAACGACCTATCCGTTGAAAACAGTTCTCCTAGCTGCGCCTTTGCCACTGCCTCACCCCTCCAGCAGAGCGTGATGTTCGTGTTCCCCCACTAGCTCTGCGAATCGCTGGGTCCATAGATTCAAAGTCAAGGTGATTTGTCTAGGTACAAAGCTAGTATTTGGTGGCGATTTTATGGAAAAACGTAGTTAACACACGTTAACCTTTTAAAGTTCGCGCAATCATCTCGCCCAGGTCGCGAGATAAGGGCTCATGGGCGGCAATGCGTTCAAGTTCGGTTTTTGCCTTTTCGTGCCGTCCGGCCTCCAACATGCGCCAGCTTTTGAAGCAAGAAGACAGTCTGGCGGAGACTTGAGGATTGATTTCATCGATTTTGACGATGATGTCGGCCACCAAGCCATAACCAGCCCCGGACGGGTCGTTGAACTTCACCGGGTTCATCATGGCGAAGGTGCCAATCAGGGCGCGCACCTTGTTGGGACGGGTGAGTGAGAAAGCTGCATGCTTGGTGAGAGCGCTGATATCCTCAAGGGCGCTCTCCTGAGTTGAAAGGGCGTTTAGCATCAGCCATTTGTCCACAAGCAAGTGGTCGTTCTTATGCTGCTCGTAGAAGGTCTCAAGCGCTCGGTTGCAGGCCTCCCCTCCGATAGGCGCAAGGCAGAGCAGGGCCGCCATGGTGTCGTTCAAGCTGGTGCTGTTCGCGGCCTGCCGGCTTGCCAGGTCGATGCCTCGCGAAGGCGCGCCGTGCACGAGATAGTCGAGAGCGCCGTTGCGCAGAGCGCGTCGGCCGGCGCTTTCAGCATCAGGGGAATAGGGGCCGTCGCTGCTGCAGGCTTCATAAACCGCTTCGAGTTCAGCCTTGAGGCTTTCCCCCAAGGTGCTCTTTGCATGCCTATGGGCTTTGTGGATCGCACCGGGATCTATGTTGCGGCCGATGTGGTTTGCAATGCCGGATTCTCCCGGCAGAGACATCAGCTTCACCTTGAAGGCATCCTCGAGGCTGTCGTCGGTGACGACTTTGCGCAGAGCTTCGGTCAGATCCGCATTTTGGGTGAGCGCCTGACCCGCCCGTGCCTGGTCCACGAGGCTCATCAGCCAGCTCTTCATGCAGGTTTGCCCGGCTTCCCAGCGGTTAAACGGATCGTTGTCATTGGCCAGCAGGAACAAGAGGTCTTCGGTGCTGGTATTGCTGGTGATCGTCACCGGGGCAGAAAAGCCGCGGTTTATGGACAGGACCGGCGCCTCTGCTATGCCTTCAAACGTGAAGGTTTGCTCAGCCTGGGTCAGTTCCACCAGACCCGTTTCGCTGTTTGGCAGCACAAGGTCTGCACCGGACCTGCCGACCAGGCCTAGTTTTAGGGGGATGTGGAACGGTTTCTTGGTGGGTTGACCAGGGCTTGGGCCGGTGGCTTGGGACACCTTGAGCTCATAGCGCTGGTTGGCGGCATCATAGGTTCCGGTGACGGCCAGTTCCGGCGTGCCGGCTTGCTCATACCACAAGAAGAACTGGCTGAGATCGCGCCCGCTTGCCTCCTCCATACACTTGACGAAGTCGTCTACCGTCGCTGCGTCGCCATCGTGGCGGTCCAGATAGAGGTCCATGGCAGCCCTGAAACCGTCTTCGCCAAGGAGAGTTTGGAGCATGCGGCACACTTCGGCGCCTTTTTCGTAAACGGTTGCGGTGTAGAAGTTGTTGATCTCGATGTAGGAGTTGGGGCGAACCGGGTGAGACAGGGGCCCTGCGTCCTCAGGGAATTGATGAGCTCTGAGCTGTTGCACATCGGAGATGCGCTTCACCGGCCGCGATCTTAGATCTGACGAGAACTCCTGGTCGCGGAAGACGGTCAGGCCTTCCTTTAAGCAGAGCTGGAACCAGTCCCGGCAGGTGATCCGGTTGCCTGTCCAGTTGTGGAAATACTCATGGGCAATGATCGCCTCGATATTGGCGTAATCCTGATCGGTTGCCGTGTCGGGCCGGGCCAGAATGTACTTATCGTTGAAGATGTTGAGGCCCTTGTTCTCCATGGCACCCATGTTGAAATCGCTGACGGCAACGATCATGAAGATGTCCAGGTCGTACTCGCACCCAAAGCGTTCCTCATCCCAGCGCATAGAGGCTTTCAATGAGGTCATGGCCCAGTCACAGCGGTCTTCCTTGCCGGGCTCTACGTATATGACGAGCTCGACTTCGCGGCCTGACTTAGTGGTGAAGCTATCGGTCACGCACGCAAGATCACCGCCCACCAAGGCGAACAGATAGGACGGTTTGGGGAAGGGGTCCTGCCAGACTGCGTAATGGCGTTCTGTGCCTTCGATCTCACCGGATTCAATAAGGTTCCCGTTAGCGAGCAGGACAGGGGCCTCAGAGCGCCTGGCTTCGATGCGCGTTGTGTACTTGGCCAGGACGTCCGGGCGGTCCAGAGCGTAGGTAATGCGGCGGAAGCCCTCTGCTTCGCACTGGGTGCAGTAGATGCCGTTGGACCGGTAGAGCCCAGAAAGCGCTGTGTTCGCGCTGGGATCACAAATGGTGTCGATGGTGAGGGTGAAGGCTTTCGCTGGGGGCGCTTGGATCGTCAGACTTTTCTCGTCCACATGATAGGCGCCGGCCGGCAGCACCTCGTCGTCCAGCGAAAGGCCGGTGAGCTCCAGTTCCTCTCCATCCAGGCGCAATGTGCGCTCATCTGAACGGCTTTCAGGGTTTGGTCTGAGCTGCAGCTTGGCCCGCACCTTGGTGCGTTGCTGGGACAGGCGTACGTCCAAGTCCACCTGATCAATGAGATAAGGGCTGGGGCGGTAGTCTTTGAGATGGATTGTGGGAGCTGTGTCAGTCTTCATGGAGGATCGCAGCGTTTGCTTTTCTATTGAGAGTTTAACCAGCCTTTTAGCTCTTTCCGGCATATTGGTCGCGGGAAATCTCGCGGTGGGTCACGTTTTGCGTTTGAGGTTGGGATATGGCATCGATTGATGGCGCACTGAGCGACCGGCCGCGGTCCACTTATGTGGAACCTGATATTTTTGAGCGGGTTCTGAAAGGCGCTGATTTTACGGTTGTTTTGGCTGTCGCCTGGTATTTCTTTCTGGATCACGGACCAGTTGATGCCGGCGGATTTCTGTATTTTGCCGCCTTTTCGGGCGTTCTCCTGAGCTTTTGCCTTCTCCTCTTCCTGCGCGAAACCAGAGCCTATCAAATTGCCAGCTGGGTGCGCCCGGCCCGGGCCAGTCTTGCGGCTGCCGGCGGCGCGGCGATTGTGGCCGTTGCTTTTTGGTACTTTTCCGGTCTTATCGGCTATCCGCTGCACTTCGGCTGGGTGATTGGCTTTAGCGCCAGTCTCCTGGTGCATTTTGCCGTGACCCGGGTCAGCTTGGCCGTGTGGATCACCTCGTTTGCGGCGCCTGACTGCTTCCGCCAGCGCGTTGCAATTGTGGGCGGTGGTCCGCCGGCAGAGGAGGCCATCAACACCCTGGAGCGTTCGGTTTCCAGTCAGATCGACATTGTCGGCATTTTCGATGACCGCAATGATGAGCGGTCCCCTGAATCCATCCGCAGGCACGAAAAGATCGGTCTAATCAGCGAACTGGCCGAGTATGCGCGCTCCAGCCGGGTGGACTTGATCATTGTAACCATTCCCACAGCGGCCGAGACGCGTTTGCTGCAGGTCTTGAAGGTGCTTTGGGAACTGCCGGTGGATATCCGCATTTCCGGGCAAACCTCGCGGCTGCGGTTT
>JBCDIP010000419.1:0-3795 GCA_038748855.1 Pseudomonadota bacterium | reverse complement strand
TTTGAGGGAGGAATCGATCAGCACATCCACATCCGCGTTCTGGGCCCTGAAGCCCTCCAGTTTGGGCACCAGCCATGCGGTGGCAAAGGAAGGCTCCACGGAAACGATGAGGCGCTGGCGCGCGTCCTGGGCCCGCATTTGGCCGACGGCGCTGGAGATTTGGGAAAAGCCTGAGGCGAGGCCCTCACGGCCCGCCCGTCCGGCCGCGGTGAGGGCAAGGCCCCGGCCGTCGCGCACAACCAATTTGGTGCCCAGCGCCGCCTCCAGCTTGCCCACCAGCTGTTTGACGGCGGCGGGTGTGACAGAGAGTTCCTCGGCCGCGTGGGCGAAGTTGAGGTGCCGGGAGACACATTCAAAGGCGCGCAAGGCGTTGAGGGAGGGCAGCCATTTGCTCATGATAAAGGGTAGATAAACTTAATTTTGCCCGCAGATCAAATGACTTGTTTTTTGGGGCAATCCTATAGTTTGTAGGCGTTTACACTGCATTTGCACGGAGGTCTCCGCCATGAGCAATTCTGTCCATTCCGATACCAAGAACACCATGCGTGTGGGCGCGCGCCGGTTTGAGATGTCACCGTTTCATGATTGCTATGCCAATGCAGAGACGGTTATGGGGGTTTATGCCGGGCGCTATTATCCCGTCTACAACGGTGAGGACGTTGAGGAGACCTATTGGGCTCTGCGGCGCAAGGCAGCGCTTTATGATGTTCCCGAGCGACCTGTGGAGATTTCCGGGCCCGATGTGGATGGGTTTCTTGAGCACGTGTTTGCGCGCCGGGTGGCCAACATGAAGACCGGGCGCGGGCGCTATGCCATTGCGCTCACGCCCGATGGTGGGGTCTTCATGGACGGGATTTTGTTCAAGCTGGACGAGGGGCGCTATTGGTATGTGCAGCCCGACGGGGCGCTGGAAACCTGGCTTGCGGCCCATAAGGGCGGGTTTGACGTCACCGTATCGGACCCTCATGCCTGGGTGCTGCAAATCCAGGGGCCAACCTCGCTGGAGGTGATGAAGGCGGCATCGGACGGCGCGATTGATGAGGACATGGGCTACTTCCGCTCCGGCTATTTCGATCTGGGTGGCCAGAGGCAGTATGTGTCGCGCACCGGATGGACCTCTGAGCGGGGTTATGAGATTTACTTTCAAGGTGATGCGTCTGATGCGGCGCGGCTGTGGGCGCACCTGTTGGAGAAAGGAGCGCCGCACGGGCTGGTGTTCTCCAGCATCTCCTCCATGGACATCCGCCGGATCGAGGCGGCGATCCTGGACAATGGGACGGATTTCGATATGACCATGACGCCTTACGAGGCGGGCTTGGGGGCGTTTGTGGATATGGACAAGGGCGCGTTTGTGGGCCGCGATGCGCTTGAGGGGGCGGCGACGGGCACGCGGCTCTTCGGGGTGAAGTCGACGGCCGGTGATCCGGCTTATCGTGGCCAGGTGTTTGAGGACGGCGCGACGGTGGGCCATGTGACAGCGGCGGCGCATTCGCCTTATCTGGAGGCCGGCATCGGCTACGTGCGCTTCGATGCGGTGGGAGACTGGGCGGGCAAGAGCTTGACCATGGAGGCCGACGGCGGCGGCACGGTGGCGTGCGAGATTGTGGAGTTGCCGTTCTACGACAAGGAGAAGCGGATCCCGCGGGGGTTGGACACGGCGGTGCCTTAGGCGACTTTCTGAGCCACGGGAGGGGTGTGAGCTATGGGCCCTCGCGTTCGCAAGGGCGCGGTGGTCTCCGTCATCCCCGCGAAAGCGGGGATCTCCTGCCGCGGGCATTGAGCGCGTTGCTCTGGGTCCCCGCCTTCGCGGGGATGACGATTTTGGGGAATGGTGACGCACTCCCCGCGATCCTGCGGAAGCCTCTAACCTTCCGCCAGCACTCCTGCCGCGATCTCGCCGGAGCGGATGGAGCCCTCTATTGTTGCCGGCAGCTTGGTGTCCGTCCAATCGCCGGCGAGCGCAAGATTGGCGTATGCCGTCTTTGCCGGAAGGCGGCGGCTGACCTGCTCTGGTGTTTGCACAAACGTCGCCCGGCGCTCTTTGATGATGCGCCACTTGGGCAAAGCCATCGTGCCAAGATCAAGCGCCGCAGCCACATCGCGCCACACCTCCGCCGCGATCGCCTCGCCCCCGAGCTCAGCTTCCTTGCCGGCCGCAGAGATGGTCACCGACACCACATCGCCGCGCGTGAAGATCCATTGCGCCATGCCGCCGATCACCCCAAGCACCGGATCGCTCTCATGGCCTTCAAGGGCCTCGGGCAAGCGGAAGTGGGCGTTGACGATGGGCTCTGCCTCCATGGGTCCGGCATAATCCGGCAGCACGGTGCAGGCCACCCACTGGGGAACCGCAAGCACCACCACATCGTCCGGCGCTACAGAAACTGATTCAGAGCTAAGGCTTAAGCTGCTGATTTTGTTGTCTGAAAGCTCAAAGCCTTTCAGTCTGGTGGCGTAAGAGATCTGGGCACCGGCTTCATCCAATACTTTAAGCGCGGGCGTCACAAAGGTGAGGCCAAGGCCTTCTTTTGCAATCAACGGGCGGCAGGCATCAGCGCCTTTGGCGAAGGTCTCCAGCAGCACCGGCTTCAGCAATACGGCCGCGGCCCGCTCCGGTGCGATGTTCAAGGCGCCCACCACCATGGGCTCCCAGAAGCGCTCATAAAGGATGCCTGAGGTGGGCAACAGATCGCTGAAGAGATCGCCCGCCTCGGCGCTGAGGAGCTTGCGGGCCGGCCAATAGTCGCCGGGCGTTGTGCCGGCCACGCGGCGCTTTGCGGAAAAGACCCACCAGGGCAGCTTTCCCCGGTTGGGCCGGAAGGTCCAGCGCGCACCGTCCCGCAAATCCACGAACTTGAGCCGGGCTTCCGGCGGGCCGATCAGCTCATCGCGCGCTCCCACCCGGTCCAGGAACGCCATGGCAGACGTGTTGCCGGAGAGAAGGAGATGGTTGCCATTGTCGATCAGGCAATCGAGCGCCACGTCGTGAAACGAGCGGCAGCGTCCGCCGGCTTCTCCGGCCGCCTCATAAAGCGAGATCTCGTACCCCCGGTCCATCAGCTGCAAGGCGCTGGAGAGGCCCGACAGCCCCGCGCCGATCACATGGGCGCGCGCCATGGCTCAGGCCAATCCGTGGCGCAGGGCAATCCACAGCTTGCCCGCCTTGCTCACCAGGCGCTTGCTCACCATGGGGTCGGCGATCTCCCGGTCGGAGAGGGCGCGCATGCGCTCCAGGTTTGCCTGATAGACTTCCAGCATGATGCGGGCCGGCTTGGCCGCCTGGGGGTCGCACTTGGCGAGCGCAAGGTCGGCCTTCTGGTACCAGCCCGCCGCTTCAGAGGCGAGAGTGCGCCAGGCGGCCACGAACTTGGGATGCACCACCACCTCCTGCGGCATGGTGATGAAGATGCCCCGGTCCTCCAGAAGCTCCTGAGGAAAATAGAGCCGGCCGCGCTCGGCATCCTCGTGCACGTCGCGCAGAATGTTGGTGATCTGCAAGGCGCGCCCTTCCGCATCGGCCAGAACGCGGCCGCGCTCACCCGGCTCGCCGAAGATCTTCACGCACAGCCGGCCCACGGCGCAGGCCACCCGGTCGCAATAAAGATCGAAGGTCGGCCTCTGCGGCGCGCGGATGGGGCTGCCCAGATCCATCTCCATGCCGTCGATCACCGCATGAAAGTCTGCCTTTTCCAGCTCGAACTTGGCCACCGCCGGCAGCAGTGCCCGGGCGGTGGGATGCTCGGGACGGTCCACATAAAGCTGATCGATCTCACGGCGCCAATTCTCCAGACCCAC
>JBCDIP010000418.1:0-3815 GCA_038748855.1 Pseudomonadota bacterium | reverse complement strand
GCAAATTTATGGGGTGTCGTTCGTGACGGGCGTAGCAAAGCATTGGCAATTCGCACAAGCGGTCACGCTCTCAACTGTTAAGAGAATGGCCGGACGCCTCCTTGCCGAGGCATTTCTACCGGCCAGGCGGACGAGGGTCGGTCCCCCCGTGCTCTCGTCCGTCGCCATCCCCAGGCCCTACAGAATAACCGGTCATCACGCATTCTCGCAAGTGCAACCGTTCGCCCGGAGATGACCGGACTGACCGGAGGGACCACGACCTTCATCGCAAACTTGGTCGTGTGTTCTTCCGGTCGCCTTACGTGCGTTTGAGGCCTAAAGCCTGGTTTATCCCACCAGCTCATCGTCGCTAAAGAAGAAAGCGATTTCGGTTGCGGCCGTTTCAGGAGCGTCTGATCCGTGAACCGAATTGGCTTCAATGTTTTCAGCGAAGTCTTTGCGGATCGTGCCGTCGGCAGCTTCCGCCGGGTTGGTGGCGCCCATGACTTCGCGGTTCTTGTTGATAGCATCTTCGCCCTCCAGAACCTGCACCACGACGGGGCCTGAGGTCATGAACTCAACCAGATCGTTGTAGAACGGACGCTCTTTGTGCACGGCGTAGAAGCCTTGTGCCTGTTCGGTTGACATATGAATGCGCTTGGACGCGATAACCCGCAGACCTGCGCTCTCAAGCCGGTCAATAATCTTGCCGGTGATGTTGCGGCGGGTCGCGTCGGGTTTGATGATGGAGAAGGTGCGTTGCACGGCCATTTCGATACCTGTCATTTTATGGAGATTAAGCTGGAAATTTGCGCGCCTTATAGCTGTCCTTCAGTCCATCAGCAAGCTGGAAGACCGCCGCATTTCAATCTTAGATACTCGATCTCTCAAGCTTCCGGATTTGGCCTTGGAACTTTACTGATAGCCTGACGCGGCAAAGTGTTTTAAACGGTCCTTTTCTCCAAACATTCTCCAGGGCTGGGCCTCCCCAATATGCGCGTCTTTTTGATCAACCTTCTGACAACGGCGGTCTTACTCGTGGTGTGCGTAGGCGCGCTGGAGGTGGGCTTGCGGCTCTACTACTTCGGCAGCGTGAGCCCGTTCATTGGTGGCCCAAAGCTCTACAAGCCCGATGCCCAAGTTGGCTTCGTACTCAATCCCAACCTCAAAAGCTCCCAGCAGCGCCCCGATTTCATTGTACCGGTGACCACAAACTCCCTTGGCTTGCGAAGCCCTGAGATTGCGGCCAAAGCGGGTGCGTTTCGCATCGCGGTTCTTGGGGATTCTCACGTGTTTGGCAGCGGCCTGGCCGATGAGGAGACCTTGCCTGCCCAACTGCAAAAGGCCCTGAACACGCTGTCGGGACCTGGCAGGTTTGAGGTGATCAATGCAGCAAGCCCGGCCCACAACACCGTTCAAGCGCTGATCCAGCACAAGCGCTTGGCGGAAAAGATCAACGCCGATCTCTGGATCTTGGGCTTTACCGCTGAAAACGATATCCAATTCAACACCGCCGCCCTGCGCTCCTTCATGACGAACGGGCCCCGGCGACCTGTTGCCAGCTTAAACAGCGACGGCGCGCTTGAATTCGACTATTCCGGAGCTGAGCGGTATCACAGAAAGAACAAATGGCGTCTGGAGGGAAAACTTCAGGACCGTCCCTGGTACGAAAACACGGCTGTCTATCTGCGCGGCAAGATCGCCTGGAAGGGGTTTGGCGGCCCGAAAGAGTTTGATCCGAACATTACCCTCGGCGCGCCCTACCTTGAGAGCTTCTCGCCGGAGTACAGGATCGCGACGACCGCAAACACAGATTACGATGCGCTTTGGCAGGAAGGCTGGGCCGTCACCAAGGCTCTGATCTTGGCCATCCGCGATTGGAGCACGGCACAAGGGGCTGGATTTGCTATGGTATCAATGCCTTCGGATGTTCAATTTAAGCCGGGAACAAAGGAGAGGTTTTTGGAGCGGTTTCCCAACTTGAAGCTGGACGACCAGCGCGCAGACCGGGACCTTAAGGCCTTTGGAGATGCGCAGACCATTCCGGTGCTCGATGCCTACTCTCCCTTGGCCGAAGCCCGGGCAAACGGGCTGACGAACTTCCACTATTCCTTGTTCGACAGCCACATGCTGCCTGTGGCGCATGAGATTATGGCTAAAGCTCTGGCGCGCCAGCTGGTCGATGAAAAGCTCGTCCCCGTCAATTGACATTTGACCATGGTGACGCGTATTGAAACGCCGGTTTCAGCAACACAACTCCGGCAGACCTCCGTTGGCTAAAAAGTCCACAGCAACGCACGAAGATTTCGCTCGCGAGAACGACATCAAGCTTCCGAGCGAACGCTCGTTTGGGATCACCTTTGGTGTCGTATTTGCGCTGTTTGCCGGCCTTTCGTTTTGGTTTGACGGGACGCTTTGGCCCTGGCTTGGCGGGGTCTCAGCAGTGTTCGGCGCTGCAGGCTTGGTTTGGCCCGCCGTTCTGGCGCCGTTGAACAAGCTGTGGTTCCGGTTCGGCCTCCTGCTCCACAAGGTGATGACGCCTTTGATTATGGGGCTCTTGTTTTACGGGCTGTTCACGCCCGTGGGGCTGTTGATGCGGCTCACCGGAAAAGACCCCATGCGGGTGCGCAGCACGCCTGACGCCCAATCCTATTGGATTGAACGCGAGCCTTCAGCAGCCGTGGACAATCCCATGAAGAACCAGTTCTGACGAGAAGGGGCAAGATGCCGTGTTAGATTTGATCAAAGAACTCTGGGCCTATTTCCGCGTGCGCAAAAAGTACTGGCTGGCCCCTGTGATCGTCATCATGGTGCTGTTCGGTGGCCTGATCGTCTTAACGCAAGGCTCTGCAGTGGCGCCGTTCATCTACACGATCTTCTAAGCAGGGCCCGCAGGCGCACATGTACCTTCTTGGCATCTCGGCCTTCTATCACGACAGTGCGGCTGCGCTAATCTGCGACGGCGAGATTGTTGCTGCCGCCCAGGAAGAGCGCTTCACGCGCAAGAAGCATGATGCGGGCTTCCCCCACAAGGCAATCGACTATTGCCTGCAAGAGGCCGGCATTGCGCTGGATGCGATCGATCATGTGGCGTTCTACGACAAGCCTCTCTTGAAGTTTGAACGCCTGCTTGAGACCTATTTGAGCTTTGCACCACGCGGCTACCGCTCCTTTGCCATGGCCATGCCCATCTGGCTGAAGGAAAAGCTGTTCCAGAAATCTCTGCTCAACACCGAGCTCAAAAAGCACCTGCCGGATTTCAACTGGTCGGAGAAGCTCTTGTTCGCCGAGCACCACCAGAGCCATGCGGCCAGTGCCTTCTTCCCCTCCCCGTTTGAGGAAGCAGCCGTCTTGACCATGGACGGTGTGGGCGAATGGGCCACCACGTCTTTGGCTTTGGGACATGGCCATCAGCTCGATATGCTGAAAGAGATCCACTTCCCCCATTCGCTTGGCCTGCTCTACTCAGCCTTCACATACTACACAGGCTTTAAGGTGAACTCCGGCGAATACAAAGTGATGGGACTGGCGCCTTATGGCGAGCCTCGATTCGCCTCGGTCATCAAAGACAATCTGATCGACATAAAGCCCGATGGCAGCTTCAAGCTGAACATGGACTATTTCGATTACTGCACGGGTCTGCGCATGACCAATGCCAAGTTCGATGCCCTGTTCGATGGCCCTGCCCGCACTCCGGAGCAATTGCTGACCCAGCGAGAGATGGATCTGGCGGCCTCGGTTCAGGATGTGCTGGAAGATGTGGTCCTGGCCATGGGTCGCAGCATTGCCAAAGAGCAGGGTCAGAAGAACCTCTGCCTTGCCGGCGGCGTGGCGCT
>JBCDIP010000417.1:0-3819 GCA_038748855.1 Pseudomonadota bacterium | reverse complement strand
TTTGCTGATAGACTGGACAATATGGAACTGAACCATAGCATAACGTAGCTAGTGCGAACAATGTCTTGCACACCACGCTTGGGCGAAAGCGCGGGTGTGTAACGGGGGAAACCGGGGTGGACGCGTTTTGGTCCAACAAGCTCGAGGAGCGCGCTCTTGAGGCTCAGGAGCGCGCGTGTTGGTACAGTCCAGCAACTTGGTTCACGCTTGCTTGCCGCCAGCTGCATGCCGAACGCGGAAGGTGGTTTTTGTGGCTTCCCGCGTTATTGGCAGGCGGCATCGCCCTTTACTTCAACTTGCCCGTTGAGCCTCCTATATGGGCCGTCGGCTGTTTGGCCGTGCTGGCTGGTTGCGTGCTCATGGGAACAGCAAAAGGCGCCGTCTCGCCCGTTGTGGCCGCGGTGATCGCAGCGATCATTGCGGGGGTGTGCGTCGGAAAGGCCAGAACACTCACTGCGGGCCCGGGAGCCATGATCTGGCCCGGTGGTGTGGTTGAGGTACGTGGCTGGGTGGAAAGAGTGGATGTCCGCAGCGCAAGGAGGGGGATCAGGCTCACTCTTAAGCCCACGGCCATTGGTCCACCGGATCAGCGCATTCATCTCCCAAAACGCATCAGCTTGGTGTGGAGAGGACGTGTGCTGCACCCTGTCCGCCCAGGCGATCATGTGGTCACCCGGGCGCGTTTTCTTGCGCCGCTCAAGCCTGTTTGGCCCGGCGGTTATGATCCAGGCTTTGCGCGCTGGTTCCAAGGTATTGGAGCGGGCGGATTTGCTGTAACCGCGCCCGAACCGGCCCCCACGGCCGAAGCGCCCTCGATGATGCTGATCTTGAACGCTTCGGTTGAGAAGGTTCGGGCTGCTATTGCCGGCCGCATAAGGGCTGCTTTGCCTCATGCAAACGGCGCGGTTGCAGTTGCTCTTGTCACAGGCGACCGATCAGGAATTCCAGATGACGTGCGCGACAATCTGCGCGCGGCGGGTTTGGCACATCTTTTGGCGATCTCCGGGCTCCACATGGCTTTGTTTGCCGGTGGCGTTTTTTGGTTGATACGGGCCGCTCTCGCCGCGAACACTGTGCTGGCACTCACATACCCCATCAAGAAATGGGCTGCGAGCGGAGCGCTCATGGCTGCGGCAGGTTACCTGGTGCTCTCAGGCGCCGGGCTCGCAACACAGCGAGCCTTCATCATGGTGACGATCATGTTTTTGGCAATCATTCTGGACCGACCGGCCTTGAGCATGCGCAATGTTGCTCTCGCTGCCTTGTTCATTTTGTTGCTCCGCCCGGAGAGTTTACTGTCGGTTAGCTTCCAGCTTTCGTTCGTCGCGGTCATCGGGCTAATCGCGTTCTACGAGTTTTTGCAAGATCGCAGAAGTGAGCCGAGGAGCTCAAGCAGAACCCACTCGCACCTTCATCGTCTGGCGGTAGCCGTAGGCTCATACTTCTGGGGGGTGGCTCTGACGACTTTGATTGCCGGTGCGGCGACGGCGCCCGTGGCGGCGTTTCATTTCAATCGCGTGGCGGTGTTTGGCCTGCTTGGAAATCTGTTGGCCGTGCCTTTGGTCGGTATCGTTGTTATGCCTGCTGCAATCCTAGCGTTGCTTGCCATGCCGTTTGGGCTTGAAGGATGGCCGCTCGCTCTCATGGGCGAGGGGATATCGCTGGTTATCTGGGTTGCAGAACGCGTGTCGGCCCTTCCTGGCGCGGTGCGCGCTGTTTCGCAGATGGCGCCCTGGGCAGGTTTGCTCTTGGCGATCGGGTTGCTTTGGCTGTGCCTATGGCGCCGTCCATGGCGTTTGGTCGGGGCCGCGATGGTGCTGTTTGCCCTCGGCAGTCTGCCTGTGTCACGTAACCTGCCAACCGTGATCGTGGCAGAGCGGGCTCAACAAGTCGCCGTTCGGTCGAATGCAGGATATCTGGTCTTCAGTTCCTCGCGTGCGGGCAAATATGCCGCTGAGCGCTGGTTGCTGAAATTTGGCGATTTGACCTCCTTTGCGGAGGCCAGCAAGCGGCCAGGCTTCGCTTGTGACGATTATGGCTGTACCATCGCCCTGGAGGACGGAAGAGAGGTATCTGTCGTATATCATTCCTCGATCCTTGCCGAAGAGTGCCTGCGGGCGTCGGTGGTTATCACAACACTTAGGATACGAGGCCCATGCCCCTCTGCGCAGGCCCTCATCACTCCGCGCCAGTTGGGGCAACGCGGGGTGCATGCCCTGACGCTCCAGAAGGTCTCACCTGGAGACACCATGAAGACAGTGAGTGTTCAGACTGCGCATCAACAGTTGGGCGTGAGACCATGGACGGCGCCACCTGAACGTATCAGGCGCTTTAAACCCTCTCAGAAACAGCCCTCGGCGCCGCACAAAGAGCCCCCAAAAAAGAAGGCACCAGTCAATCAACCGGTGCCTCCCTTGCAGGTGCGCATTTAACTGATCTAATAGCGCCGAATGAGGCCTACAAGCTTGCCTTGAACGTTGACCCGGTCAGGACCGAAGATGCGTGTTTCGTAAGCCGGGTTAGCTGCCTCCAAGGCAATGGAATGCCCTTTCCGCCGGATCCGCTTCAAAGTAGCCTCTTCGTCGTCCACCAAAGCCACCACAATGTCCCCATTGTCGGCAGATGGGACCCTTTTGATCAGAACTGTGTCGCCTTCAAGAATGCCAGCCTCGATCATAGAATCACCTTTGACCTCCAGGGCGAAGTGTTCCCCGCCGCCCAACATTTCAGGAGGAACATCAATGTTGTGGCTATGATCTTGAATGGCTGAAATCGGCACACCCGCTGCAATTTTGCCCATGAGTGGAACGGTAGCCAGATCACTGGATCCGCCGGTGTCTGCGTGGTGGTCTTCGGATGTGCTACGGCGCCGACCAAGAGAGCCTTCGATCACGCTTGGGTTAAATCCGGTTGGCTTGCGCGGCGCGAGCCCAGGCGCCATGGAATCAGGAAGCTTTACCACTTCCATGGCCCGAGCACGGTGGGGAAGGCGTCGGATGAAGCCGCGCTCCTCCAAAGCCGTAACCAGCCGGTGAATGCCTGATTTGGACCGCAAATCGAGAGCTTCTTTCATCTCCTCAAAAGAAGGGGGCACGCCGGTTTCTTTGAGGCGTTCATGGATGAACATGAGAAGTTCATATTGCTTACGCGTGAGCATGGTTTTCGTCCGTTTGTTCGTTGGTTGTTCGCTAATCGTGCGACTCGCATGGACGCGCGTTGAGGAACAAATCAGAAACATGAGTACATGTTCTTTTTATGTTCGGCAAGAGTTAATTTGCGGTTAAGCGATGCGGTAAGTTCGCGTCCCGGGCACTGCCGTGATGCGGCCGTTCACGTGGATATACCCATTCTGTTCCCACGTACGTTCGCTGCAAGGAACGCTCGCAAGGTTTCATTGGCGCCGTTTTCAAGCGGTAGCAGGGACACTTTGGGTCGAGCAAGATCAGGGGTCAGGGCGAAGAGGGGATCCGTTGTTTGATGCGCAGACAGGGCGAAGACGACATCTGCCAAGGACCTCATCTGGCAGGTTGAGGCAAACGCCCCTGGAGAATAGTACTCCGGCTTTGAGAAAGGTTGAATCAGTGGTGCTAAACTCTTGAAACTCATCCAGTACGTGCCGCCGGCAAAGTAGTTCCAATGGTGCGGGACCTCTTGAAGGTGGAGCCCGCTCAGAACGTTTGCTGGGTCGAAATCCAACTCCAACGATTGCCCTTTGCTTGAGGTCAGAAATCCTACTGGTCCGGCCATGCTCCAAGGGTCTTGTCCTTCTAAAAGCGCACTGACGCGCTCGTTTGTGCCTCTTGGACCCAATAGACACGC
>JBCDIP010000416.1:0-3821 GCA_038748855.1 Pseudomonadota bacterium | reverse complement strand
CACGCAGCCATTCGAAGAAGTGCGTGCGAGCCTTGAGAGGGACCTCAAACTGGAACGGGGTAAAGAGGAAATCCTCAATCTGCATGACCGAGTTGAAGATGAACGGGCCGGCGGCAGCTCGCTGTCCGAGATCTCCAAAGCCCTCAACCTGCCCCTGATTATGGTTGACGGTGTGGACCGTGCCGGCAGAGACCCCGCCGGCAAGAACGTCGACACCCTGCCCGCCCGGGCAGCAAGTCTGAATCTCGCTTTTGAGAGCGATGTAGGTGTTGAGAATGATCCTGTGGAAACCCAGGAAGAAGGCTGGGCTTGGCTTGATGTTGTCGAGGTGACGCCGGAGGCCCTTAAGCCGTTTGCAGACGTCAAGGACGAGGCCAAACGGCTTTGGATCGAGAGCAAGAAGTCAGATGCCCTGCGGGCCACGGCGAGAAAGCTCGTGGATCAGGCCAATCAGGGTGGCAGTTTCGACGCCATTGCCAAAGAGG
Organism: Pseudomonadota bacterium; assembly: GCA_038748855.1. GTDB lineage: Bacteria > Pseudomonadota > Alphaproteobacteria > Rhizobiales > CAJQND01 > JAAEUE01. The sequence goes on along the minus strand of JBCDIP010000416.1, from coordinate 3,336 downwards.
CCGGACAAGAGATTAAGACCACACCGGATCTCACCCGTCAGACCCCCTCACCTGAGTTGGGCCGGTTCGGGCTTCAAGCCGTGTTCGCCACTCCGAAAGGTAAGGCGGGGATGTCCCAACCGGTGGACAATAATGGCATGCTGCTGTTTGAGACCATGGAGATCACCACCCCAACGTTCTCCGCTGAAAGCGCGCAAGCCAGACAAGGTGCAACCGCCTTGCGCGGCGGAATGAGCCAGGATCTCTTGCAGCAGTATCTTGTTGATCTTCAGGCCAAGCTTGGTGTGGATATCAACGAACGTCTTTGGGCGGAGATCCAAGATCCTAGCTCCGTGCCCGCCTCACAGCGTGGCAGCGGAGCCTTCTAGGTTCCGCCCTTTTCTTCTAACGCCTGTTTTCATTATGTCTGGAAGGTGCCAGGTCTAAGGCCATGCACATTGAACCCGCCCTTGCTGCGTTTAAGCAGCGCTATCAGAACGGGGAGGCCCAAGTGGTCTCCACCCACCTGGTGGCTGATCTTGAAACGCCCGTGTCCGCCATGCTCAAACTTGCGGCGAACTCGGAATACTCATTTCTTTTGGAGTCGGTTGAAGGGGGCGCCGTGCGCGGCCGCTATTCGATCATCGGCCTCAAGCCCGATGTGATTTGGCGTTGCGATGGCAATTCCGCTGAGATCAACCGGCGCGCGCTGATCGACCCGGACGGGCCGTTTGAGCCTTGCGGCGAGCCCACAATGGCCGCCCTGCGCAGCCTTCTGGAGAGCTCACGCATCGATCTGGGCGAAGACTTGCCGCCTATGGCCGCCGGCGTATTCGGCTATATGGGCTACGACATGGTGCGCCTGATGGAGGACCTGCCCGAGCCCAATCCGGATGCTCTGGGTGTTCCGGATGGCGTGATGATCCGCCCGACGGTGATCGCCATCTTTGACAGCGTGAAGGACGAGGTGACGGTCACCACGGCCGTTTATCCTGAAGCGGGCCTTAGCGCCGATGCCGCCCACGCCAGGGCCGTGGACCGGATCACCTCGGTGATGGATGCGCTCGACCGTCCGCTGGACCACGGTGCTCATCAGTATGATGGAGATGATGTGGTGGAGGCGGCCGCGTCCAACACCACGCCGGAAGACTTCAAAGCCATGGTGGAGCGGGCCAAGGACTACATTGTGGCGGGAGACATCTTCCAGGTGGTGCTGTCCCAACGCTTTGAAACGCCATTTGCCCTGCCGCCCTTCTCGCTCTACCGGGCCTTGCGGCGAGTGAACCCTGCCCCCTTCCTCTATTGCCTGAACTTCGGCGGCTTCTCGATCATCGGCTCCAGCCCTGAAATCTTGGTTCGTGTACGCGACGGTAAGGTCACCATCCGACCCATCGCCGGCACCCGCCCGCGGGGCGAAACCAAAGCGGAGGATGATGCCCATGCTGCTGACCTTCTGGCCGATCCCAAAGAACGGGCTGAGCACTTGATGCTGCTCGACCTGGGTCGCAACGATGTGGGGCGCGTGGCCGAGATTGGCTCCATCGATGTCACCGAGCAGTTCAATCTGGAGTATTACAGCCAAGTGATGCACATCGTCTCCAACGTGGAGGGCACGCTGAGCGCCGATCACGATGCGATCTCTGCTCTGATTGCCGGTTTTCCGGCGGGCACGGTCTCCGGTGCGCCGAAAGTGCGCGCCATGGAGATCATAGATGAGCTGGAGAAGGAAAAACGCGGACCTTACGCGGGCTGCGTCGGCTACTTCTCCGCCAACGGGCAGATGGACACCTGCATCGTGCTGCGGACCGCCTTGGTGAAGGACGGCAAAATGTATGTGCAGGCCGGCGCCGGCATCGTGGCTGATTCTGATCCGGACAGCGAGCAGCTGGAATGCATCAACAAAGCCAAGGCGCTCTTTAAGGCGGCCGAGGAGGCCGAGCGCTTTGCCGGCCAGGCCGCGCGGGGGCAGTAGCCATGATCACACTCATCGACAATTACGACAGTTTCACCTTCAACCTTGTGCAGTTTCTGGGCGATCTGGGGGCGGAGACCGTGGTTCATCGCAACGACAAGATCAGCGCCGGCCAGGTGCTCTCGTCCGGCTGCACGGCGATTGTGCTCTCCCCCGGCCCCTGCACCCCTAACGAGGCCGGCATCTGCCTGGAGCTGGTGGAAAAGGCAGCAGAAGCCAAGATGCCTCTTATGGGCGTGTGCCTTGGTCACCAGTCAATCGGCCAGGCTTTCGGCGGCACGGTGGTGCGTGCTTCCCAGATCATGCATGGCAAGCTTTCCTCCATCCATCACACAGGTGAAGGCCTCTTCAACGGCGTTGCTCAAGACTTTCAGGCCACCCGCTATCACTCTCTCACCGTCGAGCCGCACAGCCTGCCCGACTGCCTGACGGCCACGGCGCACACTGAGGACGGCACCATCATGGGACTTCAGCACAAGGAGCTGCCGATCCACGGTGTCCAATTTCACCCCGAAAGCATTGCCTCAGAGCACGGCCATCAGCTATTGAGAAACTTCCTGGATGTGGCAGACGGTCAGTAATGCGTGTGAGGGGTGAGGAAAATGGCTGAGTTGAAACCATTAATCGCCAAGGTGGCCGCGGGCGAAGCCCTCAATGTGGACGAGGCACGCGACGCCTTTGACGTGATGATGTCGGGCGAAGCCACCCCCTCGCAAATCGGCGGGTTCCTGATGGGCCTGAGAGTGCGCGGGGAGACTGTTGATGAGATCACCGGCGCAGTGTCCAGCATGCGGGCCAAGATGACGCCGGTGGATGCGCCTGCAGACGCCATTGATATCGTGGGCACTGGCGGGGATGGCTCAAAGACCTACAACATCTCCACCTGCTCAGCGCTCGTTGCAGCCGGTGCGGGCCTCAAGATCGCCAAGCACGGCAACCGGGCGCTTTCGTCCAAATCAGGGGCAGCCGATGCACTGATGGCGCTTGGAGTGAACATCGAGATCACCCCGGAAAAGATCGCCGAATGCGTTGAACAAGCCGGCGTGGGCTTCATGTTTGCGCCTGCGCATCATGCGGCCATGCGGTTTGTGGGGCCCACGCGGGTAGAACTGGGCACGCGCACGATCTTCAATATGCTCGGCCCGCTCTCAAATCCGGCCAGCACCACGCGGCAGGTTATTGGAGTCTTTTCAAAAGAATGGATCGAGCCTCTCGCCCAAGTTATGAAGAATTTGGGGGCGGATGCTGTGTGGGTGACCCATGGTGAAGGCGGGCTCGATGAGATCACCTCAACCGGCATCACTTGGGTGGCCGAGCTGAAGGACGGTGAGGTTTCAACCTTTGAGATTACCCCCGAAGAGGCCGGCTTGCCCCGTGGTGAGCTT
>JBCDIP010000415.1:0-3830 GCA_038748855.1 Pseudomonadota bacterium | reverse complement strand
CGCATCGGCATTTTCAACCGCTCCTACTACGAAGAGGTTCTGGTGGTGCGCGTGAACCCGTCCATCCTTGAAGGACAAAAGCTCCCCGAGGAGCACCTGGATGAACACATCTGGGCGGAACGCTATGAAGACATCAACGCGTTTGAGCGCCATATGGTGCGCAACGGCACGGTGATCTTGAAGTTCTTTCTGCATGTCTCCAAGGAAGAGCAGAAACAACGCTTTTTGGACCGTCTGAACGAGCCGGAGAAAAACTGGAAATTCTCCACCAGCGATCTCAGAGTGCGGGGGAATTGGGACATCTACGATACCGCCTATCAGGACATGCTGGCGGCCACGAGCACGGACTATGCGCCCTGGTACATCATTCCGGCAGACCATAAGCCGGTCATGCGGGCGCTGGTGGGCCACGTTATTGTTCAAACCTTAAACGGCTTGGATCTGCAGTTCCCGACCCTCAGTGATGAGGAAATGGCCCGCCTGGACGCTGCTCGTGCACAGCTGATGAACGAATAGGCCGTTCTTTAAGGATCAGTCGTCCGGGGCACTCGTGCCTGCAGCATCAGCGGCTGCGGCTTTCGTTTTGCGCCAATCGCTGGGCCGGTCGAACAGACCTTGCCATAGCCCTTTGCGCGCCGTACGGGCTCCATCTTCTGCATCTGCGAAATCTTGAGCGTGGCTCCGATAGGCAACGGCCCAGCCCATGGCCACCATTTCCCGGTTCAAATTCACACCGCCCGCCTCACAGACGGAGACCGAGCGCCCATAGCGGTCCAGCTCCTCCACCTGGCACGTCACCTCGCGCCCGCCAATGAGGCGGCGTAGAGCCCGGGCCGCCTCGCGTCCGCACCGATAGGGGCTGCCATTCTTGTCGGTGCACACTTGCCGGCCCTCTGGAGCATCAATGCCGTAGAGCCGCACTTCGGTCCCGGCCACCATCAAACTGTCCCCATCCATCACATTGGCCTTGCCGCCGAGTTCGCCTCCGGGCAGCAGCGAGGCACCATAAGCCGCCATGATCACCAGGATAGCCAGCACAAGCAGATCCACCAGGCGTCGGGAGCTTCTCAGCCAGCGGCGGATCATGTCTCTAAGGTCCAGATATTAGGAGATTTTTTCGGCCCAGCGCGCGGCAGCGGCTTCATCGCTCTCGCGGGCATCCACCCAGGTGCCGCCGTGGTCGCCTTCTTCCAGCTTCCAGAAGGGCGCCTTGGTTTTCAGCCAATCCATCAGATATTCCGCCGCCTCAAACGCCGCATGCCGGTGGGCCGAACAGGTGATCACCAGAACGATATCCTCACCCGGATCCAACCTGCCGTACCGGTGGATCACCAAACTGGCCTCCAGGGGCCAGCGGGCGTTGGCCTCGCGCTCAATCTCCTCCAGAGCTTTTTCCGTCATGCCGGGATAGTGCTCCAAGGTCATGGAGCTCACGTCGGCATCGTTATTGAGATCGCGCACCGTGCCGGTGAACGTCACGGTGGCGCCGATCTTAAGGTTGCCCTGCTTGAGGGCCTGCAGCTCCGCGGCGACGTCAAACGGCTCGGCCTGGACTTTGATCATCGGCTAGTTCTTCTTCTTGAACAGATCTTTCAGCAGCCCGCCGCCGATCTCTTCCAACTGCTTGGCGCCATCTTCGCCCAAGACCTTCTCAACCTCTTTGGTGACTTTTTTGACGGTCTTGTCTTTCACCACCTTTTCAATTGCCTTGCTGTCCAGCGCCTTGATGCCGTTCTTGCCGCCCAGCAGATTGTTGAACGCCTGGAAGGCGGCTTCCGGGTTTTGCAGAATACCTTCAATGTCAGGGTAGATCTTGGGATCACCCCAAGGCCCTTCCACCTTGAAGGGGACCGTGACGCCGGAGAGGTCGTCCAGACCACCTTGGCCTTTCAGAGAGGCCACCACTTTAGGCGAGATCAGAAAGCTCAGCCGCTTGGGCGGCATGGATACTGAGCCCTTGCCCGTGAGGCGGACCAGAGGGCCATTCAGCTTCAGGTCATTGGTCGTCGCAATGCCTTTGGCGATGTTGAAATTGGCGGCGAACACTGAGAAGTCCGTCTTCTCGGTGGGCTCATTCTCCCAGCCGCTCAGTATGTTCTTGGTGGCGCCGCGGATCATCTTGGCAATGTTGACGCCGCGGATGGCGCCATCGCTGAAGGTGATGTTGAGTTTCCCGCCGAGCGTAGAAACCATATCAGCCTGGCTGCGGCCCGCTGCGCTGACCTGCGCAGTAATGGCGGTTGCTCCTTCAAGCCATTCAAATCCAGCAAAATCCCTCAGGAACGGATAGGCCTTCACTCCCTTGGTGCGCAAAGACCCGGCCAACGAGGGGACCTGCCGCGCCCCGTTTAACCGCAATGCCCCAGCCGCGGAGCCGCCGTAAAGCCCCACATTGGTGAGCTTGGCATCCAGAACCCCGCCCTTCAGAGTGAGGGCCACCGCCGCTTTGGTCAAAGTGGTCTTCTTGTAGATGATGTTCCCGGCGTTAAGGGAGAGATTGGCGTTCACCGCCTTCAAGCCGGACATATCGATCTTGGCCGTGCTCCACTTGCCGCCGGCCGCGCTGCCGCCACTGCCGCCGCCCTCAGAACCTCCGCCCGTATAGGCATTCACATCAATCTTATCGACACCAAGCCGCCCGCTCACGAACGGCACGGCACCCTTCAGATCCACCGCAAGATCGCCCCGGGCGTTCATGCCGTCGAGCTGCAGGGTGGCTTTTTGCAGAGAGATCTTGTCCTGGGAATAGGAGAGGGATGACTTAACCGAGAAGGGCCCAAGCCCCTTGCCGGGCGCCAGGGGCGAGCCGGCCCAACTGGCAAGACCGCGCAAACTTGGGGTTTTCACATTCACTCCACCGGCCAGGTTCAAACCTTGCTGCAGGGAGATCTTGCCCGCATAGCCCATGGCAAGCGGCTTGGCGGCCAGGGTGAAGCTCACTGCGCTCGGCCGGTCTTCGGCCAGGGCGGACGGCTGGTCGGCTTTGAAGTCAATCGCAACTTTTTCCCCGTTCCACACCAAATCGCCTTTGATGGCCACCGGGCCATCCAGCTTGGGCAGGGAGATGGCCGCGTTGATGTCGTCAATCTTCAGGGCCGTGCCGGAGCGCTCGTCCAAATAGCGCAGCTTTCCGCCTTCGATGTTGAGGGGACCGAGCGTAATGTCTGTGGGCGCAAAGGACTGGCCGGTCTGACCGCCGCTGCTTGAGCCGCCGCTCTGGCTTGCATCGGCTTGCGTTTCCGGCAGGCGCCAATTGGACTTGCCATCGGCGGTGACCAACAGATTGACGACCGGGTTGACCAAACGGAACTCCTGCACCTCCACTTTGCGCGAAAGGAGCGGCTGCAGCGACACCTTCAGCCGCAACGCTTCCATGGACGCCACATTGCCTTCGGGCATATCCGGCGGGTTCGACAGCTGCGCATTCTTTAAAGTCAGCGCAATGTCCGGGAAGAAGGATAGAGATGTATCATTGCTAAAGGCGAGGGTGCGGCCCGTTTGGGCTTTGACCTGCTCGGCCACCTTCTCTGCGATCCAACCGGACGGCAGCAAGAAGGGAACAGCGACGACAGCCACAACCACCACCACAACCAGTGCCAACAGCACGCGCAGTATGAGTTTCATCGACCACTCCTTAGTGCAAATTCGCCGAACAGAATGACGATTCTTTGTCCTTGCCTAGTTTGCAGCCCGACCGAAATCGAGTAGCCATATGAGCGGAATACACAACCCTGACCATTCGCACCAGTACCGCGATGGATTTACGAGGTAGACAGCCCATGTCCAAACTGCTTTGGCAACCGTCTGAAGAGCGCAAAGCGTCCACCAAT
>JBCDIP010000414.1:0-3831 GCA_038748855.1 Pseudomonadota bacterium | reverse complement strand
CTTTCAGCTTCGGGTGCCATGGGCGCTTCTGCTTCGGCAGGCGCAGCAGCCGGCTCAGGTGCAGGCTCAGCACTCATCTCCGGCGCAGGAGCAGCGGCTGCAGCAGGATCGGAGCCCGGCTGCGAGAGCGCTTCCAACGCATCCGGAATAGAAGAAGCGGCCTCTGCAGGCGGGGCCTGCTCTGCGGCTTGCGGTTCTGGCGCCGCTACGGGGGCCGGGTCGACCGCCTCTGGGGCGGGGACGGCGGCCTCGCTGGGCACATAGCGCGCGGCAGGCTGAAGCTGCGATTGCGCTTCGGGAGCAAGCCCGGCAACAACCTGTTCTGCATTCGCGGTGGCCGGCGGCATTTGCTGAAAAGTGTCCGGATGCGGCATGGCCGCAAGCACGGTTTCCGGGGCAGCAGCCGCCTCAGCGGGCATTTCGGCTGCCGCTTGGGCATACTCTGCGGCCTCAGGCACAGCGGCTTGAGGCGCCGCTTCGGGCATGGCCATCGCATGGCCGTTGACCTCGGCCGGAGCCTGTGCGGCTTCCGGCTGAACGGCGGCCATCTGGGCCGGCTCTTGGGCAGGCTGCGCTACAGGAGCGCCTGGAAACTCTGCGCCCAGCTCTTGCGGCACATAAGCGGGTTGCTCTGGCACCGGCTGTGTTGGAACGGGCTGCTCGACAGGAGCCTCAGCCATGGGCGCAGCCGGCGTTTGGGCAACGGGCTCTGCTGGTGTCTGAGCAACTTGCTCCACCGGCAATTGCGCGACGGGCTCGGCCGAAGCCTCAGCCACCATTTCAGCGGGAGCCTCTGCGATCGGTTCTGCCGGTGCTTGCGGTGCCGGGGCTGGCTCTGGTTCTGCGGGAGCTTGCTGGAACTGCTGGGCCAGGGCTTGCTGAAGCTGATCTGGCGGCATTTGGGGCAAACCGTCTTCGGTCATTGCAGCGCCCTGAGGCGCGCCGTCCGGTGCAGTTTCGGGGTTTGCTGGCGCTGACGCCTGCCCGGGTTCGTCCTGGTTAAACAGACTCTCAGGCAGCTGATTAGGGGCCGCGGCCGTTGTCATGGGTACTCACTCCTACACACAAACTCGAGGCGATCATGCCCACTTACGCTTAACAAACTGCAAAGCCGATCAAATTAATTCGACCTATTTAGTTGATTGAGCCCTGGTTTTGCGGCGTAATCTCCCCAAGTGAAAGACAACCAGCCAGTGTGTGGCAAAGGGAGGATTACCGGTGGAACTACTCGACATACTCGCTCAAGCTCAGGGCGGCCAAGCCGTTAGAAACGTTGGACGGCAGTTCGGGCTTTCCGAAGAACAGTCACAACTGGCCTTCGAGATGCTGGCTCCGGTCATCGCGTCCGGCGTGCGGCGCAACATGTCACAAGACGGAGGCTATGACAGCCTCATCAACGCAGTGTCCGGCGGGCGCCATGAGCAGTATTTTGATGACCCGAACACAACGCAGTTCGACAGTGTGGCCACGGACGGCAACAAGATCTTGGGCCACATTTTCGGCTCCAAGGACGTCAGCCGCGGCGTGGCGCAGCAATTGGCCGGCTCCTCCGGCATTGGCAGCGCGATCTTGAAGCAATTGCTGCCCGTCATCGCCTCCATGGTTTTGGGCTCCATCACCAAGCGCATGGGCGCAGGATCAGGCGGCGGCCTGCCCTTCCCCCTGCCAGAACAACGCGCGCCTCAGCGCCGGCCTCAGCCGCGGCAGGTGCCCGGCGGCGGCGCTGGCGGACTTGGCGATCTTCTGAAGGATATTCTTGGAGGTTCGCTCGGTGGCGGAATGCAACAAGGCCGCCCCACCTATCGGCAGGAAGAGCCGGACACTTCGTTTGACGAGAGCATTTTCCGGCGTGATCCCCACCAGGGCCGGGAGAGGCTGGAGGACATCCTCGGGAGGGGAAGCCCCGGCGGGGATATTGCAGATGACTTGCTCAGTTCGGTCCAAGACGCCATCCGCGGTGGCAGATATTAGGGCTTAGCGGCGGGCTGAGCCGATGGCCCTATCTGCCAGGCGCCTGGTGCGCGAGCGGTGACGCAACTCCCAGGCCGCATTTAAGGTGAGCGGCAGGCGCGCGGCCCACCTCACCTCATCTCGGGTCACGCCTATATCATCCAGCATGCGGGCGTCATAAGTCTCCAACTGGCGGACCTGTTTTCGGGTCTTCCAGTTGTGATAGAGCCGCACGGCGGTGCGGATCCACTGCGGGTAGTCGCTGGAGTGCAGTCTTACGTCTTCTAGTGTCGTCATGGCACAGTTCTCCTGTTCGCCGGAAGCGCACTTGCTTCCACGTTTGCCCCTCGGATCCCGGGGCCGGATGCCTGTCGGCGTTTGGTGTGCTGGATATGTGTGCTCTGGCTATTGATTTAACAAACGAATGTTTTAAATATGATCGATCAAAGTTCTTGATGTATGTAAAGGACGCCCTATGGCCCTCAATCTCGACGTCGACTTACTGCGCACCTTTATCGCCATTGCCGACACGGGCAGCTTCTCAAAAGCAGGCCAGGAAGTGTTCAAAAGCCAGTCTGCGGTCTCCATGCAGATGAAGCGTTTGGAGGAGACCGTGTCCAAGTCTCTGTTCGTGCGCGACGGGCGCATTAACCGGCTCACGGCCGATGGAGAGCATTTGCTCGACTATGCCCGGCGGATCGTGCGGCTATCGGATGAAGCCATGCAGGCGTTTACGGAACCAGATTGCGCCGGTGTGGTGCGGTTGGGCACGCCGGACGACTATGCCGAGCGGCTGCTGCCGGAGGTGCTCGCCACGTTCTCCCGCACCCACCCCACGGTGGAGGTTGATGTGGAATGCCTGCCCAGCCGGGTTTTGCGCGAGCGGACCCAGGCCGGCGATTTGGATCTCTGCCTGCACACCTGCCAAGGCGGGGTGCTCTACGGCGACGTGGTGCGCCAGGAGAGGCTTCTGTGGGTCACCTCCCCGCGCCACTGTGCGCATGAGAAAGAGCTGTTGCCCATTGCTGTCTCTCATCCCAGCTGCGACTGGCGGCAAATGGCCCTGGAGGCGCTGGAACGGGCGGGCAAGTCCCACCGGATCGCCTATGCCAGCTCCAACAGCGTGGCGGTGACCGCAGCGATTATGGCCGGGTTGGCTGTGGGCGCCTTGCCGGCGCTCAGCCTGCGGCCTGGCATGCGCATCTTGGGCGAGGCGGACGGCTTTCCTGCCCTGGGCGAGTTCAATATCGAGCTGATCACCAAACCGGGCGAGCTTTCAAGCGCCGCGGAGGCTCTGAGATCTCAGATTATCGGGTCGGTTTCGAATATGGGCCGGGCCCTGGTGGCGGCCGAGTAGACAAAGCGGCTTTTAGTCTTTGATCTTCTCTAGGTAGCGCTGCATGGACACCTCGGCCGTGGTGTAGGCTTCTTGCAGCTCCACGTCCCAGTATTTCAGCTGATCAAGCGGGATGGGCTTGCCGGTCACGGCGCAGCGCACGAAGTCGCCTTGCACCATGATCTGAAAATCGGAATCCAGATAGCGCACCCGCGCTTCGCGGCCTCCGATGAAGTTTGGCTGGAACCTGTTCATAACACGTGTGTACCTAGGTGGTTGTCTGGGAAATTTCCATACCTTTTTTAAAACAAGCTGCCTTGGTCTTCACCAGAGCCCTGTTTCTTCTTGGCACTGGGGCCCCGCGGCGCCTTGCCTGTTAAAGTTCCATGCAAGGTGGCGGCCAGACGGCCGTCCTGGAATTGGATCTCAGCGCGCTGATCTGGTTTTGCGGCCTTTGCCGTGCGAATGGGCTTGCCGTTGCCATCGCGCACCAGCGCAAATCCACGTTCCAAAACAGATTGATAGCCAAGGCTTGCCAGCAGTTT
>JBCDIP010000413.1:0-3832 GCA_038748855.1 Pseudomonadota bacterium | reverse complement strand
CTGAAACCCGGTCCAACGACTACGCTGTGGAGATCCCGTCTGGTGCGAGCATCATCCTCAAGCACGACCCGGACGGCGTCGTGCCGGGCCTCAACGACTTTGTGGCCGAAGATGGCACTGTGCTCCATCCGCCCGTAGCCCCCGTGTTCTGGTCGTTCCGGATTATGGTGGGCACCGGGATGCTCATGCTTCTGATCTCCTGGGTGAGTGTCTATCTGATCTGGCGCCGTGGGATTGATGGTCTGCCGTCCTGGCTGCTTGTGGGGCTCGTGGCCATGAGCTTCTCTGGCTGGCTGGCCACTCTGGCGGGCTGGTACACCACCGAGATCGGCCGTCAGCCGTGGCTGGTGCAAGGCGTGCTCTCAACAGCAGATGCGGTGGGCGATGTGCCGGCCGGGATGGTCCTCTCCACCCTGATTGCCTATCTTGCCATCTATGCTGCGCTCACGGCCACCTATATCGGTGTGGTCTTCTATCTGGCCCGGCGCGCCGCATTGGGCCAGCCGCCGCGCGGAGAAATCCGCCTTGGCGGCGCGGCCCCGCGCCCGGTTCCGGCGGGGTAGGGCACATGCATTTGTTCGGAGACCCGGCCACCTGGTTGCCCTTGGCGTTTGCGGCCCTGATGGGCCTGTCGATCCTCATCTACGTGGTGCTGGACGGGTTTGATCTGGGGGTGGGCATTTTGCTGCCCCAGGCCGAGCCGGGAGAGCGCGACCGGATGATCGCCTCCATCGGACCGTTCTGGGACGCCAACGAAACCTGGCTTGTTCTCGCCGTGGGGCTGCTGCTGGTGGCGTTCCCTGCGGCGCATGGCGAAATCCTCACCGCCCTCTATCTGCCGTGCGCGGTTATGCTGATGGGGCTTATTCTGCGCGGCGTTTCATTTGAGTTCCGCGCCAAGGCGCCGCCGGAGCGCAAGCAGTTTTGGGATAACGCTTTCTTTGCCGGGTCTGCCCTCACGGGCCTTAGCCAGGGCTTCATGCTGGGCATCTACATCATGGGGCTCGAATACAGCTGGGGCACGGTAGGTTTTGCGCTGCTCACTATGGTGTTCCTGACCGTGGGCTACAGTCTGATCGGCGCCTGCTGGCTCATTTTGAAGACGGAAGGTGCATTGCAGATCAAAGCAGTTGAATGGGCCCGGCGCGCCAAGTGGGGCGCCTTATTGGGCGTGGGTGCGATCTCGATCGCCACGCCGTTGGTGAGTGAGCGGATTTTCAACAAATGGTTCCAGCTGCCCGAGTTCCTCTTCCTGGCCCCTTTGCCGCTTGCCTCTGCCGCGCTCTTCGCGGTGCTGTGGCTTGCCTTACGCCATGCGCCGGACCGTGAGGATAAGTGGTCGTGGATCCCGTTTGTAACGGTCACCGCCTTGATGATACTGGCCTACACAGGCATGGCCTATTCATTCTACCCCTACGTGGTGCCGGAAAAGATGACCCTTTACGAGGCCGCCAGTGCGCCGGAAAGCCTGTTCATCATGCTGATCGGCACAGCCATCGTCCTTCCCACCATTATTGCCTATTCGGTGATGGCGTATGTGATCTTCCGTGGCAAAGCAACGGCTCTCAAGTACGATTAGATCTGCGCTAACCCCGCTTCCCTCGACAAGCCGCCCTTGCGCATTGCATGATGGGTCAACCCCAAAAACGGAGAACAAAGGAGGAAGCCGTCATGACCGAAACCGTTACCACCAAGCTGAACGATGTGGACATCAGCTCCGTTGCGAGCCTTGCCCAGAAGATCCAGGAGGAGCCTCATGTGGCGGACACCAAGTGGCAAGCGGAGGTAAAATGGAAAGGCGGCTTTCGGTCCGAGGCCTCGATACGTGATTTCGACGCGGCCAAGTCGGACGAGCCAAACCAACTGGGCGGCACCAACACCGGTCCGAACCCAGTGGAGCAAGTTCTGGGCGCTCTCGGCAATTGTCTGGCTGTGGGCTATGCGGCCAACGCCACAGCCGCCGGCATCACCATCAACGACATGACCATCAATGTGAGCGGTGATCTGGATCTGCACACGTTTCTCGGCCTGAAAGACGGCAATGCCGGCTTCAGCGGCATCTCCGTCAGCGTGGATATCGACAGCGATGCCTCGCCGGAGGCCCTGCAGGCGCTCCACGAGAAGGTCACCTCGACCTCGCCGGTGGGTCACACACTGAACCGCGCCGTGCCGGTGTCGGTCGAGCTGGCCTGAAGCGGCGACAAAACCGTTGCACTTTGGGGGCGTGCGCATTAGCTAGAGGGCCGAATGGTTTAAACGAGGGCCTCCCGTCAATGCGTGCTGAAACCCAGACTATGGTCGATGAAATCAAGCAGTCCTTGGCACTGCTGAGGAGGCATCTTTGACTGGGATACGGCCGAACAACGCCTGGATGATCTGAACTCCCAGGCTGAAAATCCTGATCTGTGGAACGACCCTGGCGAGGCGCAAAAGGTCATGCGCGCACGCCAGGAGCTGGATGATGCCATCAGCTCCTACAAGGCGCTGGAAAGCGCGGTTGACGACAATGTGGAGCTCATCGAGCTCGGCGAAGCTGAGGACGACACAGATGTGGTGACCGAAGCCGAGGTGGCCATTGCCGAGGCCCACAAAGAAGCCGCCAAGCGCCAGCTGGAAACCCTGCTCTCCGGCGAGGCAGACCGGAACGACTGCTATGTGGAGATCCATTCCGGGGCAGGGGGCACGGAGAGCCAGGACTGGGCCCAAATGCTGGCCCGCATGTACACCCGGTGGGCAGAGCGCAAGGGCTACAAGCTCAACGTCATCGAAGCGCAAGACGGCGAAGAGGCGGGCCTTAAGTCCATGACCATGGAGGTGAAGGGCCCCAACGCCTACGGCTGGATGAAGACCGAAAGCGGCGTACACCGGTTGGTGCGCATCTCCCCGTTCGACAGCAACGCCCGGCGCCACACCTCATTTGCGTCCATCGGGGTTTATCCGGTGGTGGATGACACCATTGAGGTGGAGATCAACGAAAGCGATTGTCGGATTGACACATACCGGGCCTCAGGCGCGGGCGGCCAGCATGTGAACACCACCGATTCAGCCGTGCGCATCACCCATGAGCCCACCGGCATTGTCGTCCAGTGCCAGAACGAGCGCTCTCAGCATAAGAACCGCGCAACCGCCTGGGATATGCTGCGCGCGCGGCTTTATGAGGCCGAACTGCAAAAGCGTGAAGAGGCGGCTCAGGCCGAGCAGGCCAGCAAGACCGATATCGGCTGGGGCCACCAGATTCGCTCCTATGTGCTGCAGCCCTATCAGCTGGTGAAGGACCTGCGCACTGGCGTGGAGAACACCAATCCGTCCGCGGTGCTGGACGGTGATTTGGACGGCTTCCTGGAAACCTCGCTCGCCCACAGGGTGCAAGGGTCGGGGGATCAAGAGGTTGCCGATCTGGACTAGCGGAGGGCTTGGAATTGACCACTGCTGAGTTGGCTGACGCGATGCGCCAATGGCGCCATCACTTACATCAAAATCCGGAGTTTGGCTTCGAGGAGGAAGAGACTGCTCGGTTTGTGGTTGAGCGTCTCCGCGAGTTTGGCATTGAAGACATTGAGACCGGCATAGGCGGCACGGGCGTTGTTGCAACACTACGCCGCGGCGATGGGGGACGAACGATCGCGCTTCGCGCCGACATGGACTGTCTGCGCATACACGAGACCACAAATCTTGCCTATTCCTCTTCAAAGCCGGGCTTGATGCACGCCTGTGGCCATGATGGCCACACCACGATCTTGTTGGGAACGGCGGCAAGGCTGGCGCGCGAGGGCGGGTTCGACGGCACAGTGCGGCTCGTATTTCAGCCTGCTGAGGAGTGGGGCCAGGGCAT
>JBCDIP010000412.1:0-3840 GCA_038748855.1 Pseudomonadota bacterium | reverse complement strand
TGCCCTTAACGGATGGGCCCAGTTGAAGGTCTGGCGCGTTGGGGCGTCCCGCGCGGAACTCCTAGCCATGTTCATCGATCTGGCCCTGATGACCATTGCGATCGTTGTGCCCAACCCGTTCAGCGCAGTGGACTGGTCGGCCACGGTGCAGTACCGGTTCGGCACATTCATCTATTTCTTCGTCTTTCTGGCAGGCGCCACCCTCTCCTATTCCTGGCGCACGGTGGTGGCGATGGGCACATGGACAAGCGGGCTTTGGGCCATCGGAGTGGCGTGGGTCTATATGCAACCCCTGGAACAAGGCGTGATTTCCGACAAGATCAAGGCCGCCACAGGCGACGATACCCGCCTGTTTGAGCTGCTTGATCCGCATGCCATTATGTTCGATCAGCGCGTCCAGGAAACTGTTGTGTTCCTGATCGTTGCGGTGACCCTTGCCCTCGGCGTGCGCCGGGCCAACGACCTTGTTGCCAAACAGGCCGCCGCAGAACGGGCGCGGACAAACCTCTCACGCTATTTCTCCCCGAATGTAGTTGCAGAGCTGGCGCAGAACGATGATCCGTTCAAGCGCGTGCGCACGCAGGACATTGCAGTCTTGTTCGTTGATATTGTGGGCTTTTCCAGCTTTGCAGAAGACAAAAGCCCGGAACAGACCATCGCCACGTTGCGGGAATTCCATGGGCGGATGGAAACTGAGGTGTTCAAGCATAACGGCACCTTGGACAAGTATTTGGGAGATGGGCTGATGGCAACCTTCGGGACACCCTTCACCAGCGACCATGACGCCGGCAACGCCTTGTCTTGCGCTAAAGCGATGGTTGAGGCGGTCGATCAATGGAACGAACAGCGCGCGGCCCTTGGCGAAGAGCCAATCCGGGCAAGCTTCGGCATCCATTTCGGCCCGGCCACATTGGGCGATATCGGCGCAAACCGGCTGGAATTTGCGGTTCTTGGCAATACGGTCAACGTGGCCAGCCGCCTGGAGAACCTGACCCGCGCGTTGGGCTGTAAGCTGTTGGTCAGCGATGATGCTTTAAAGCGCGCCGGCGTGGAAACGCCCCAGCGTGGCGAGTTTCGCAAACAAAGCGCGCAGAAAATCCGGGGGCTGGAGAAGCCCATTACGGTATGGGCCTATGGAAGTGTACGCTAAACCACGAAAATTTGCCTTGCTATTGCCATGGCGATATTTTACGCCGCCCACACCATAGTGGTATCAGGTGGGCGGTTCTGGGCAAGTTTGGCCCGTTTTGGGAGCTGATTGGTGAGCGAAGAGACAATTTTTCGCGAGGTGGACGAAGAAGTCCGCGCGGAGCAATTTAAGAACCTCTGGAAGAAGTACGGCGCCTATGTCACAGGCGGCGCCATTGGCGTTGTGCTTGCCGTTGCCGGTATCCAGGGGTGGCGGTATTACGAGGTTCAAAAGGCTGAAACGGCCGGTGAGCAATACCTGACGGCTACAAATCTTCTGTCGAGCGGCAAGAAGGAAGAAGCCGACAAGATCTTTACAGAAATCGCCTCCGCAGGCCCGGCCGGTTTCTCAGCGCTGGCGAAGTTCCGCATGGCCGCTGAACTGGCCAAAGCGGGCTCGCAAGCTGAAGCCCTGAAAGCCTTTGACGAGATCTCCAACGCCAGCGGCGTAGATGAAGCGCTGAAGAACCTGGCCCGGATCCGCGGTGCGCTCCTGGCGGTGGACGGTGAACCCCTGGATGCCATCGAGAAACGCCTGGCGAACCTCAACACCACCGAGGGGGCATGGCGTCATTCGGCACGCGAGATTATCGCCATCTCCGCTTACAAAAACGGTGATATCGCCAAGGCCGACCGGCTCTATAACGAGCTGGCCGCAGACACCGCGACCCCGGCCGGGCTGAGGCAACGCGCGCAACTCATGATCGGGGTCATCGCCCCCATGTTGCCGAGCGGGGCCGGCAGCGCATCAGAGCCAGCCAAATCCGACGACACGTCCTCTGGCTCCTCGCAGTAAGAGCTCTCATGCGGTTCCCCTGCCCCATTCCCCAGATGCGCCTGTGGCCGCCGGCCGCGCTGACCCGGGTTGTCGGCGCTGCTGGCCTTGCGCTGGTTCTGGCCGGTTGTTCGGGCTCGGGCGTTGATCTGGGTGGCTTGCTGGGCGCCGATCAAAAGCCATTGGCGGGCGCGCGGGAGGCCATCAACACCGCAGGAGGGGTCCTGGCCCCGGATCCGGAGCTCCTGACCCAAGCGAATGTGATCCCGGCCGCGCGACCCAACGCCAGCTGGCCGCAGTCGGGCGGCAATGCCAGCCATGCCCTCGGCAACCTGAGTGCATCGCGTCAGCCTAAACTCGCCTGGTCGGTGAACGCAGGTGTGGGCTCCAGTGATGACGGCCGCTTGACCGCACAGCCGATCGTGGCGAACGGGCGGGTGTATGTGCTTGAGGCCGCGTCCAGATTAACCGCCTTGTCTACCTCGGGCGGCCTGAAAGCCTGGTCGGGTTCGTTGCAGCGGAATGACGACGAAGCCGACGCCGGCGTAGGCGGCGGCTTGGCGTATGAGGGTGGCCGACTTTTTGTGACCACCACATTCGGCGAAGTGGCCAGTTTGGACGCCGCGCGCGGCAGCATTTTCTGGCGCAAGCGCCTGGAAGTGCCCGTGCGGGCGGCGCCCACGGTCAGCGGCGGCAAGATTTTTGTGGCGGGCGTAAACAATGAGGTCCAAGCGCTCTCCACGTCCGATGGCAGCAGCTTCTGGAAGTATCAGGGCGTAGGCGAGCAAGCCGCCCGTGCAGCCTCAACCAGTGCAGCCGTGTCAGGCAATACAGTTGTGGTTCCGCTCACCACCGGCGAGATTCTGGCGTTCGACGTGAACTCCGGCCTCTCCAACTGGGGCGATGCGCTGAGCGGCTCCAGCCGCTTCAGTGGGGCTTCTGTTCTGACGGACATTGCGGGCCGGCCGGTGATCCAGGATGGCCGGGTTTACGCGATTGCCCACGCGGGCTCCATGGGGGCTTTTGACCTGCGCTCCGGCGAAATTCTCTGGAACTTGGCCGTTTCCGGCACAGAAACACCATGGCTGGCAGGGGATTATCTCTACACCGTTGTGAACAAGAACGTGATGGCCGCCATTTCCAAAACCAAGGGGCGCGCCCGGTGGAGTTACCGGATGTCCGAGCGCGGCTCGTGGGCCGGACCGGTCATGGCCAATGGCCTGCTGGTGGCTGTATCCGGCGAAGGCAGCATGATTTTTATCTCGCCGGAAACCGGCCAGCCGGCCAACAACATCACGGTCGGCGAGCCTACGTTCATTGCTCCACTGGTTGCCGGAAATACAATCTTTGTCCTAACCGATGAGGCCACCCTGAAGGCCTACCGTTAGACCCGCGAGTTGTTTGTCAAAAGGTTTTAAAATCCCATGAGCCTGCGCGTGGCGATTGCCGGGCGGCCGAATGTCGGTAAGTCCACCTTGTTCAACCGCCTTGCCGGGCGGAAGCTGGCGCTTGTGCATGACGAGCCTGGAGTGACCCGCGACCGGCGTGAGGCAGATGCAAAGCTTGGCGAGCTGCGCTTCACCATCATCGACCCGGCCGGTTTGGAGGACAGTCCCGAAGGTTCCTTACAATCGCGCATGCAGGAGCAAACCGAAATCGCCCTGGCTGCGGCGGACGTGATCTTGTTTCTGGTGGATGCGCGCGCCGGCCTCACACCCATGGACCAGCAGTTTGCCGAACTGGTGCGGCGTCAGCACAAGCCGGTGCTGGTTCTGGCGAACAAGGCGGAAAGCCAGGTCGGTCAGGACGGCACCCTGGAAGCTTATGCGCTGGGATTGGGCGACCCGGTCGCGCTGTCCGCGGAGCATGGCGAAGGC
>JBCDIP010000411.1:0-3849 GCA_038748855.1 Pseudomonadota bacterium | reverse complement strand
TGGGAAGATAAATCTGCATGTAGGCTCAACAGGTGCCAAAGGTGTGTGACGTCGCGATTTGCCCAAAAGGGGCAACCGGGAGACAGGAATGAGAGAGCGTTGCCGAGGGGAGAGTGTCCGATCGTACGGCGCCCCAATCGCTAATAATCGCCGCGTCGTCAATGCGACATATGCGCGGTGCTTGATGTGTCTTGCTCTGATTGGATTGAGCTGCCTGTTCGGTGCCCCGGCTCGGGCGCAAACATCCGTAGCGCTTGAGCTGGTGCTGGCGGTTGATACGTCAACCAGCGTGAATCCCTTGGAGTTCGCGCTCCAACAGCGTGGCTTTGCAGACGCGTTCCGGCACCCAAGCGTCATCGGCGCGATAGAAAGGGCAGGGGAGGACGGAGTGGCGATCAGTCTATTTCATTGGTCAGGGCAAGGCCAGCAGATCACCTCCGTCGACTGGCAGGTGGTTAAGGATGCTGAGGGAGCCTTTGCCCTTGCCGATCAGATTGAGCGCTCAGGCCGGTTGCTGATGGGCTTCACGGATGTTGCAGGCGCCCTTGGCTTTGCACTGAACTCTCTGGACGCCAACGGGTTTGAAGGACGCCGCAAGGTGATTGATGTGTCGGGGGATGGCACGAGCAATGGACCGTCGGCCTCCGTCATGCGCGATCTGGCTGTTTCGCGCGGCATCACCGTGAACGGCTTGGTGATCTACAACGAGGAGTACGACTTGGGAGAGCTGGCCAAGATCAACCTGTTCGATCACTACCAGGCCCACGTTGTGGGCGGTCCCGGCAGCTTCCTGATGGCGGCGAAGGACTTCAACGACTTTCGGACCGCGATCCGAAAGAAGCTGGTGCGCGAAATCATCGGGCCGGCTGTCTCAGAGCTGCGCTCAAGCCTCGGCGATCGAATAGCCCGACTTGGAGATGGGCAGCGTGCGCACGCGCTCACTGGTGGCCGCGAAGATCGCATTGGCGAGCGCCGGCGCTGCGGGTGGTGTTCCGGGTTCGCCAACACCGCCGGGCAAGTTGGTGCTCGGCACCAGGTGGACCTCTACCGCCGGCGCTGATCCCAGTTTCAGCATCTCGTATTCGTCGAAGTTGCCTTGGGTGACCTTGCCTTGTTCGACGGTGATCTCCCCAAAGGCGGCGGCTGTGAGCCCGAAGATGAAGCCGCCCTGCATTTGGGCTTCCACCAGCTGAGGGTTGATGATCGTTCCGCAGTCACATGCCAGCACAGCACGCTCCAGGGTGACAACTTTGTCTTCGTCCACGGAAACATCAATAACAGCGCCAACGGTCGAGCGGAAAGAGGTGTGCACCGCCAGTCCGCGCCCTTTGCCATTGCCGAGCGGCCCGGCCCATTGGGCCTTTTCCAACAGGAGCTTCAAGACGGCGGCTTCCGGGCTGTTCGGTGGCAGGTTGGCGAGCCGGAACTGCGCCGGATCTACGCCTGCGCCCGCCGCGCACTCATCGGCGAAACACTCCATGAAGAAGCCGTTGTTGGAATGACCCACTGAGCGCCAAAAGCCCACGGGGATGGCGGAATTAACATCCACGGCGGAAACCTGCCAGGCCGCCGGCTTGTAGGGAGATTTCAAGATTCCCTCCAACGTGGCCTCATCCTGATCTGCAGGTGCCGGCATGCCGAGCACGCGAGGCAAATAGGATGCGAAAACGGACGGAGATCCGATTTCAGCCTTGAGCACCTCCAGTTTGCCGGTGGAACTCAGGCCGGCACTCATCTTCGCAATGGCGCCGGGACGGTAGTCATCGTGGCGCATGTCTTCCTCGCGTGACCACACCACCTGAACCGGGCGGCCTTTAAGCGCCAGCGCGACCTTGGCGGCATAGATGGCAAAGTCAGTTTCCGCCCGCCGACCGAAGCCGCCGCCGGCATAGGTGACATGAACCTTAACGTCTTTGGCCGGGCCAACCGCTTCTGCCGCCCATCTGGTTGCGGTCTGGGATTGGGTGGGCGACCAGACTTCCACCGTGTCGTCCTCTTTCCACCAGGCGGTGGTGTTCATCGGTTCCATGGTGGCATGGGCAAGGTATGGCGTTTCGTAGAAGGCCTCGACAGTTGTTGCAGCCTTTTCGAGATGTAGTGGAATGTCCCGCCGGCTGTCACTGCGGGTATAGTCTTCCGCCTCAATGCGGCGTTTCAGATCAGCCGTCACTTTAGCGCTGTCGGCGAACTCCGCAGGCCACTCATAGGTGATATCCAAAGCCTCAACCGCCTGCTTTGCGCGCCAGGTATTGTCTGCCACCACGGCGACAGCGGTTTCCAGGTTGACAATGTCGATAATGCCATGGCGCTCGCGCACCCCGCCCTCGGCTATGGATTTAATCTTTGCGCCAAACACAGGCGCTTGCTGAAGCGCGGCGTAGACCATGTTGGGCAGGCGCACATCGATGCCATATTGCGCGGCACCTCTGACCTTCTGTTCCACATCCAGGCGCGGGAGGCTTTTGCCTATGATCTTGAACTCTTCCGGTTTGCGCAGCTCAAGCTTGGACGGAGGGGGTTGCTCCAGAGCAAGCTCGGCAAGCTCTCCAAAGGTGGCCGACTTGGTGCCGTCAGAGCTGGAGAACTCGGTGTGTTTTTGAACCAGCTCATCTGCCGGCACGCCCAGCTTTTGTGCTGCGGCGGCTTTGAGCAGTTCGCGCGCCGTGGCGCCGGCTTGGCGCAGGGATGTCCAGTTGCCGACAATGGCAGTTGAGCCGCCCGTTGCCACCATGCGCATGGCGGCGACGGCGCGCTGCGAGAACCAAGTGACCGGACCGGCCTCCTCTTCCGGGCGCCGGTTCAGGAACATGGTCACGTTGGCATAGGCGCTGAGCTCTTCGGTCGGGTGCGTGACGGTTACATTGGCCGCCTCAACATCGATCCCGAGCTCCTCGGCCACGAGCTGCGCCATGCCGGTGTAGGTGCCCTGACCCATCTCCAGGAAGGGCACATAGAGGGTGATATTGTTGTCAGGCGCCACATTGATCCAGGCGGTGAGATCCACGGAGCCACCGTTGCTCTTCTGTGCGCCGAGGCCGTCAATGTCCAGGGAGGCCAGGTATCCGGTGCCGATCCCTAAGCCGGCAATGCCCACTCCGGCGATTGAGGCGCCGCCAATCAGAAAGATGCGGCGTGTCACGGAGCGCTTCTTGCTCATGACTGGCCTCCGCCTTTTTTCAACTCGGCCGCGCGGCGCACCGCTTTGCGGATACGATCGTACGTGCCGCAACGGCAAATGTTGGTCAGGGCTGCGTTGATGTCTTCATCGCTCGGGTCCGGGGTTTGTTCAAGCAGGGCTGAGGCGGCCATGATGAAACCAGGTTGGCAATAGCCGCACTGGGGAACCTGATGCTCTACCCAGGCTTGTTGAACCGCATTCAGTGTATCAGCGCTGGCCAAGGTCTCGATTGTGCGGATGTCGGTGCCCTCTACGCTCTCCACAGAGGTTATGCAGGAGCGGGTGGCCTCCCCGTCGACCGATACCGTGCAGGCGCCGCATAGGCCGGCCCCGCAGCCGAATTTCGTGCCGGTCAGGTTGAGTTCGTCGCGCAGAACCCAGAGCAGCGGCATTTCGCCTTCCACATCCAGGTCATGGCCTTTTCCATTGATGGTCAGCCTTGCCATTTTTTGTTTACCTCACTCCGGCCCGCCGCCGCTTACTAATCTCCTTTACGAGCAAAGATACCTTGTAGGTCAAAATTTGCCCGCCCGTTCCCCATTTGAAAGGTTGCTCCATCATGTAGTTGGCTGCAACCCTATGCCCAAGTCTTCTTGCCACTTTCAGTCTAACAAAATTGATGCACAGGTCGAAGATGTATAAAGACGCGCCACCTCAAACACTTGTGATTG
>JBCDIP010000410.1:0-3857 GCA_038748855.1 Pseudomonadota bacterium | reverse complement strand
GCATCTAGTCCGATGAGGCTATTCAGGCGGCTCGTGTGGAACACACAGGCGGCGAATGGCCGCCTCAGGGCATCAAAGTGTTCGATCCCTGGCACCTGCCGTTGCTGAACACGATCATTCTGCTCACCTCGGGCACAACCGTCACCTGGGCGCACCATGCGCTCCTGCACAATGACCGCCAGGGCCTGAAATGGGGCCTGATCTGCACCATCGCTCTGGGCGCTCTGTTCACCACCGTGCAGGCTTACGAGTATGGCCACGCGTCCTTTGCATTCGCAGGCAGCATCTATGGTTCCACGTTCTACATGGCCACGGGCTTCCATGGCTTCCACGTGCTGGTGGGAACCTTGTTCCTGATTGTCTGCCTCTTCCGGGCGCTTTCCGGCCACTTTACGGCCAAGCAACACTTTGGCTTCGAAGCGGCCGCCTGGTATTGGCACTTTGTGGACGTGGTCTGGCTGTTCCTCTTTGCAGCGATCTATGTGTGGGGCTCTGTGGGGGCCGTCTACCAGTAACCGATCAGCCGGCCGCCCTCGAGGCGGCCGGTTCGTTTTAGGACCCCGTGTATGGACCAGCAAGCCTATTACCCTCCGCTTTCACCGGCAGCGACCGGACTGCGGGGCAGGTGCCCGCGCTGTGGTCAGGGCAAGCTGTTTGCCGGGTTCTTAACGCCCGCCAAGGCGTGCACCGTGTGCGGTCTGGAGTTTGAGTTTGCCGATGCGGGCGACGGACCCGCCTGGTTCATCATGACCGCCATTGGCTTCATTGTGGCCGCGGCCGCGCTGATCGTGGAAGTGGCTTACCAACCTCCATACTGGGTGCACGCGGCCCTCTGGTTGCCGCTCACTCTGGCGCTTGGGCTCTTGCCGCTGCGGCCCTTGAAAGGGCTGATGATCGCCCGGCAATTCCAGACCGATGCCCGGGAAGGCCGCATATCGTGACCATGGCCGCCGCGCGCTCCAGCCTGGCATTGATGTCTGTGGTGGTGCTTGCAGCCCTGGCCATTCTGGTGGGGCTCGGCACCTGGCAGTTGCAAAGGCTGGCGTGGAAGGAAGGGCTGATCGCGCACCTCGAGACCCGCCTGGCCGCAGCTCCGGTTTCCCTGCCGGCGACCCTGACGCAAGAGAGCGATTTCTTAAGGGTCAAACTGCGCGGCACGTATGACCATGCCAAGGCGCAATATTTCTACACCTTGAACAAGGGGGAAATCGGCTGGCGCGTGCTCACGCCGTTCCAGCCCGCCTCCGGGGCTCCTGTAATGGTAGACCGAGGCTACGTGCCCGATGCGCAAAAGCCGCTGGCGGCCGCGGACCAAGGTGGGCCCGTCGAGGTGGTTGGAGCGGTGCGCCTGGAGTATCTGCCGAAAGTGCTTTTCACGCCGGACAACGATCCTGGCGCCAACAGCTGGTATTGGTTTGATCTGGCGGCCGTCCGCACGGCCACAGGGACAGCCGAGCTCCGCCCGATGGTCCTGCAGCTCGACACCCCGGACCATTCCGGCCAATGGCCCGCGGCAGCGGCCCTCTCGCCTGAGCTTTCCAACAAGCATTTTGGCTATGCCCTCACATGGTTTGGGCTCGCAATCACGCTCCTGGGTGTCTATATCGCCCTCATCATCCAAGAACGTCGCAAGAGATCTGCCAAGCATGACTGACTACCAAGAACTCGAGGCCCGCCATAAGCGCATGTCGGCCATTGGCGGGGCCCTGTCCATTCTGGGCTGGGACCAGTCCGTAATCATGCCCGAAGGGGCCTCCCAGTCCCGGGCCGAGCAGGTGTCGGCGCTTTCGCTCATCATTCATGAAATGCAGACCGCACCGGATATGGGTGATCTGATCTCTGCCGCCGAGAACGACGGTGGACTGGACGAATGGCAGCGCGCCAATGTGCGCGAGATCCGCCATGATTGGCTCCATGCCACAGCCGTGCCAGCCGACCTGGTGGACCGCAAGATCAAGGCCCGTTCCGCCTCTGAACTCACCTGGCGGTCCGCCCGGGCTGAGGACGATTTCGCCAAACTGGAACCGCAGCTGAGCGAGCTGCTCACCATCACCCGGGAAGTGGCGGCGGTAAAGGCGGAAGCCTTCGGTTGCAGTCTCTACGATGCGCTGCTCGACGGCTTCGATCCGGGCCGCAAGTCTGCCGAGATCGACGTGCTTTTTGATGAGCTTATGAGCTTTTTGCCGGCCATGTTGGACGAGGTGCTCGCGGCTCAGGAGGCGGCCCCGGACATTCTTGTGCCCGAAGGCCCCTTCAGCACCGAGGCGCAGGAGGCGCTCGGCCGCAAGGTGATGGAGCTCTTCCAGTTCGACTTCAACCATGGCCGGCTTGATGTGAGCCTGCACCCGTTCTCCGGCGGTACACCGGATGATAGCCGCATCACGACCCGTTATGCCGATGAGGACTTCACCCAGAGCCTTATGGCCGTGATCCACGAGACCGGCCATGCCCAGTACGAGCGCGGCCTGCCCAAAGCCTGGCGCGGTCAGCCCGTGGGCCAGTCGCGCGGCATGACCGTTCATGAAAGCCAGTCATTGCTATTTGAAATGCTGGCGGCCCGTAGCCCGGAGTTCATCAGCTACATCGCGCCTGAGCTGCGCGAGACGTTCGGTGGCTCAGGCCCGGCCTGGCAGAATGAGAACCTGGTGCGGCTTTATCACAAGGTGGAGCGAGGGCTGATCCGCGTGGATGCGGACGAGGTCACCTATCCGCTCCATGTGATTTTGCGCTACCGGCTGGAAAAGCAGATGATTGAAGGCGATCTCGCCGTCAAAGATCTGCCCGAAGCGTTCCGCGAAGGTATGCGCGAGCTGGTGGGCGTTGCACCGGAAACCGACCGCGACGGCTGCCTTCAAGACATCCACTGGCCGAGCGGGGCCTTCGGCTATTTCCCCACCTACACGCTGGGTGCGCTCGGCGCTTCGCAGATCTTCCAGGCGGCCACAAAGGCCGATGACACCATCATGTCCGGCATCGCCAAGGGAGACTTCTCAGCCCTTCTCACCTGGCTCAGAGCCAACATCCACGGCCAGGCTTCAAAGCTCATGCCAGGCGCGTTGATTGAACAGGCAACAGGCGCGCCCTTGGGCACGGACGCCTTTAAAACCCACCTTAAAGCTCGATATTTACGGGGCTGAGCCGGCGCATTATGGTGCGCTCGCCAATTTTGATCGGAAGGACATTTCGGTGAACTATGTAAGCACCCGCGGCCAGGCTCCGGTGTTGGAGTTTGAAGACGTGCTGCTGACCGGTCTTGCCAGTGACGGCGGCCTTTATCTTCCAGACACCTGGCCGGTTCTCTATTTGGATGAGATCAGAGCTCTGCAGGGCCGGCCCTATACGGATGTGGCCGAGGCTGTTTTGGCGCCCTTGGTGGGCGACGCGTTCGCCCCCGATGAACTGCGCACCATGATCGATGAGGCCTATGCCAGCTTCTCCCACCAGGCCGTGACGCCCTTAAAACAGCTGTCTGAAGACACATGGCTGCTGGAGCTCTTCCATGGCCCCACGCTCGCCTTCAAGGATGTGGCCATGCAGCTCCTCGGCCGCATGATGGATGCCGCCCTGACCCGGCGCGGCGAGCGGGCAACGGTCATTGGCGCCACCTCCGGCGACACCGGAGGCGCGGCCATCGAAGCGTTCCGCGGGCGCCAGGCGGTGGACATCTTCATTCTCCACCCCCACGGGCGGGTGAGCGAAGTGCAGCGCCGGCAGATGACCACGGTGCCGGAGACCAACGTCCACAATATCGCCGTTGAGGGCACGTTTGATGATTGCCAGAACATGGTGAAGGCCATGTTCGGCGACATGCAGTTCCGCAGCAAGATGGCTCTGGCGGGCGTCAACTCCATCAACTG
>JBCDIP010000409.1:0-3858 GCA_038748855.1 Pseudomonadota bacterium | reverse complement strand
GAAGAAGTTGATAAACTCAATGCTGCTGACACTTTGATCTTCAGTACTGAAAAACAACTTACAGAATTGGAAGATAAGCTTTCTGATGCTCACAAAACTGCCATCGGTGATGCGGTTAAAGAGTTGAAAGAAGCTCATGGCGAGCCCAACGGCAAAACATAAGAACCCACCGGCGGTCAGCAGGCGCGCATCAAAGCGCTGCTCAAGCTGAACGGCAATGGGGGCGGAGGCCAATTGGGCAACGCCGGTCACCAGCATGATCAGCCCGATGTCCAAAGGCCCGTGCTCGCGCACCAGGCCAAGGAACACCGGCATCATGTAGACAGAACCGAAGAGCCCCATCCCGAACACGAAACTCAACGTGCAGGCGATGGCGAAGTTACGGTCTTTGAAGAGCCTCAAATCCACGAGCGGGTCCCCATGGCGCAGCGAGCGCGCCAGGAACCCTGCCCCCATGATCACCACCGTCCCAAGCAAGCCGAGAATGAAAACGGACGTCCAGCCCCGCTCAGGCGCTTCCTTCAGCGCAATTTCCAGGGAGGCCAGTCCCAAAGCCAAGGCACCCAGGCCCAACCAGTCCAGACGCCGCAGAAGACCGGCTTCGCGCGGGCCTTTCACCACAAAGGCCGCCCCGGCCGCCAGGGCCAGGATGCCCGGCAAAACGTTGATCAGGAAGAGCCACGGCCAACTGTAGGTCTGTGTGATATAGCCGCCAACAGTCGGTCCAATGGTTGGGGCAAGAACCGCAAGCACGCCGCCAATCGTGGTGGCAAGGCCCTGCCAGCGAACAGGGAACATCAAGAACACGGCGGAAAACACAAGCGGGATCAGACAACCGCCGGATAGTCCCTGGATGATGCGGAAGCCGATGAGCGTTGCAAAATCGGGACTGTAGGCACACCCGATAGAAGCCAGCGTAAAGATGGAGAGCGCGCCCAGAAACAGATTGCGCAAGCTGAACGCCCGCGACAGGAAACCGGTCAGCGGAATGGCGATCACCTCAGCAATCAGATAGGAGGTTTGGATCCAACTCATCCGGTCGGGTTCGATCGCCAGGGCGTCTCTGATGGCTGGCAAGGAGGTGGCCACGATCTGGATATCCAGAATGGCCATAAACATGCCCACGCACATGGCGCAGAACCCGGCCCAAACCTGCCAGGTCACGTCTGGGGATTGGGGCGTGTCAGCCTGCTGGACCATCTTCTGGCGACCCCGCGCCGGCATAGGCGTCCTCAAGCGCTGTGTTTTCAGCGCGGATGCGGATGTAAAGCACGATCGCGTTCAACACGGAGAACAGAAGCGCAAACCACCACAAGCCAAAAGCAAGTGGGAGGACCGCAATCTCGCCAATCACCACCACATAATTGGGGTGGTTGAGGAACTTGTACGGACCGGCCGTGATCCGCTCTGCACCGGGCAACACCACGATCTTGGTGGTCCAGCGCTCGCCCAACGTGGCCAGCACCCAAACCCGCAAAAGCTGCAGAACAATGAAAACGAACAGCCAGAACAAGTTGACCGGCGCATCCCACCCCAGCCACCACAGGCCGATGAGCCAGCCGGCATGCACCACCACGATCAGAGGGTAGTGGCCGGGTGCTTCCTCGCGCGCGCCCTTTGCCATGAGCCGGCGCATATTGCGCTTGGCCCAAACAAGCTCTGCCAGGCGCTGAACCGTCACCAGAAAGAGAATAACCGCAGCAAAGGTGATCATGCAGCTCTCAACGACACGCACGATGAGGTGAAGCCCGGGCCCAAAGCCGAGATCAACGTGCGCTCCGGCAACCCCTTCTTCATCAGTCGCTCCAGCACAAAAAACACGGTTGGCGCGGACATGTTGCCGAAGTCCCGCAAGACCTCCCGCTCCACGTTCAATGTGCCCTGCCCCAGCTCCAACGCTGCTTCGATTGAGGCAATCACCTTCTGGCCTCCGGGGTGAAAGGCAAAGCGGCCCACATCCTGTCGCTCCAGCCCCAGCGACGTCAGCATGCTGTCTAAAGCCGGCGCCAGATGCTTGCGGGCAAAGGGCGGGATTGCCCGGTCGAAGATGACCCCGAGGCCGGCTTCGTCCACCGACCAGCCCATGATGTTGAGCGTGTCGGGCCAGGTATATTCCTGACCGCCCTCCAGGATGATTTCGCCGTCCCCATCAGCATTGACGATAGCCGCCGCAGCCCCATCTCCGAACAAGGCGGTGGCCACAATGTTGGCTTTGCTGAGAACGTCAAAACGGAACGACAGCGAGCACAGCTCCACAACCACAATGAGGACGTTGGTTCCAGGGTCTGCCTGCGCCAGGCGCATGGCCATGCCGAGCCCGGAGGTCCCTCCGGCACAGCCGAGCCCGAATACAGGCACGCGCTTTACATCGCGCCGAAACCCCACTTCGCTGAACGCTCTGGCTTCCAATCCAGGGGTCGCAATGCCCGTGGAGCTGATGATGACAATGGTGTCAATCTGGCTTGCGGAAAGTCCGGCCTGATCCAAAGCGGTTTGCGTTGCTTCGATGAACAGCGCTGTGGCGCTTTCCAGATAGGCCTCGCCTCGTTGCGGCCAGTTCTTGGGCTCCATATACCATTCCACCGGCTGCGCCATCTGGCGCTTATGGATACCCGCCGTTTGGAACACCGCTTTTAGGCGGCCAAATTCAGAATACCGTTGTTCAAAGACTTGAGAAGCGACCTCTTCAGCATCGCTTTGTAAGATTGTGTTTCCCGGAACGGCTGTGGCCAACGCCTTGAGAGAAACAGCTTTTGATGCCGCCATATAAAACCCCTGAATGCCCGCCAAGCGCCACCATAGACCAAAATACGCAAAACGCTATCGGCTTGGTTCACTTCGGGCAGCGTTTTCACCATACGGCGCGTGCATCAGGGTGCAGGAAAAGACGGCGAATTCAAGACATTTGGTGCATCAGCCAAACCGGAAACTCAGAATCAGGGAGCCATGCGGAGACACGTTTTTCCAGGGCAAACCACCCTGCAACCGCCCCGCCCGCCACACCGGTTAGGCCCGCAAAGGCCCAGCCTGGAAGATTTAGCTGAGTGCACAGTCCCACGAATGCCATTAGACAAGCCGCAACAAGAGGTTTTTCAGGTGAACGTGACATTGGCAAATTCTCCATAATGAACTATGCTCATATAATGCATATCACTTTTATGAACATCGTTCAACACAAAAATGAAAACCACCTATCCTCGTTTACAACCCCTCAAACTGCGTTCAGAATCGGCGCCGATTTGAAGTAAGATGGCGCTTAATCAAAGAAAGCTTCCCCGCATGCCCAAAAAGATTATGGAGAGCCGCGAAGAGTTGCGCACCGCGATGATCGATGCCGCGGAACGCATCATCACGGAAGATGGTGCAAGCGCCCTCACCGCACGCCGTCTTGCCTCAGATCTGGGCATAGCCGTTGGCACAACCTACAACGTGTTCCGCCAGATGGATGACCTAATCGGCGAGGTGAACTCCAGGACGATCGCCAAGATCACCAGCGTCATCAGCGCCGTGGACACAACCGAACACAAGAGCATTGAGCTGCTCATGGCCTATGCCGATGCCTATATCGGGTTCGTCACCGGCAACGAGAACACCTGGGCGGCTCTGTTCGTCGCCGACATAGACCCTGAGAGCGAGAGCCACAAGCGCAACCTTAGCCAGACACTGCGCCTGTTCGGTTATATTGAAGAGGCATTGCGCGCGATCTCCCCTCACGCAGATCAAACCGAAATCGAAGCTTCCGCACGCGCCTTGTGGGCGGCCGTCCACGGCATGCTCTCGCTTATGGCCCATGGCCGGCACACAATCTTGGGGCTGGGCAATGTGCGCGAGGCTATCCAGATACTCATCACCAATCAT
>JBCDIP010000408.1:0-3862 GCA_038748855.1 Pseudomonadota bacterium | reverse complement strand
TCGTAGATCAGCTGGGCCAGATCCTCGATCGAATAGATGTCGTGGTGCGGCGGCGGTGAGATCAGCCCCACACCCGGGGTGGAGTGCCGCACTTTGGCGATGGTGGCATCCACCTTGTGGCCCGGCAGCTGACCGCCTTCGCCTGGCTTTGCCCCTTGGGCCATCTTGATCTGCATCATGTCGGAATTGACCAGGTATTCCGTGGTCACGCCGAAGCGGCCTGAGGCCACTTGCTTGATGGCGGAGCGCATGCTGTCGCCGTTTTTCATGGGCTTGAAGCGGTCGACCTCTTCGCCCCCTTCGCCAGTGTTCGACTTGCCGCCAATGCGGTTCATGGCGATCGCGAGCGTGGTATGTGCTTCCCGCGAGATGGAGCCGAAGGACATGGCTCCAGTTGCAAAGCGCTTGACGATCTCAGCCGCTGGTTCAACCTCATCCAACGGTATGGGTTTGCGGCCGGTCTCCTCAGCGTCACGAATGCGGAAGAGGCCACGCAGGGTCATCAATTGCTGGCTTTGCTCGTTAATGGTCTTAGCAAAGTTCAGGTACTTCTCCGGCAACTCGCCGCGCACCGCATGCTGCAGGTCGGCGACAGATTCCGGGGTCCAGCTGTGGTTCTCGCCGCGGATGCGGTAGGCATACTCACCGCCCACTTCCAGCGAGTTCTCCAGCACAGGATTGAGGCCAAACGCGTCTGCATGCCGGCGCACGGTTTCTTCGGCGATCCCCTCAAGGCCCACGCCTTCAACCGCCGTGTTTGTGCCTGTGAAATACTGCTCCACGAACTCTGAAGACAGACCCACAGCATCAAAGATCTGGGCACCGCAATAGGACTGGTAGGTGGAAATGCCCATTTTGGACATGACCTTCAAGATGCCCTTGTTGATGGCTTTGACGTAGCGCTTAGCCGCTTCTTCGTCGGTAAGACTGGTGTCTTCAATCTGCGGCAGCATGTCTTCGAGCGTCTCAAAGGCCAGCCAGGGGTTGATGGCTTCCGCGCCATAACCTGCCAAGGTGCAGAAGTGATGCACTTCCCGGGCCTCACCCGTTTCCACCACCAATCCCACGGACGTTCTGAGGCCGCGGCGGATAAGATGGTGATGCACTGCAGAGGTGGCGAGGAGCGACGGAATGGCCACCCGGTCCAGTCCCATCGGACGGTCCGACAACACAATGATGTTGTAACCATGGGCCACAGACGTTTCGGCACGGTCACACAGATTGTCGAGCGCTGTCTTCATGTAACCAGCGCCTCGTTCCACCGAGTAGGTGATGTCCAGAGTGGTGGTCAGGAATTGGTTGTCAGCGATGTCCCCAATGGCCCGCAGCTTCTCCAGGCCCTCATTGTTGATAATCGGCTGACGCACCTCCAGACGTTTCAGACTGGACGTGCCCTCAAGATCCAGCAAATTGGGGCGCGGTCCGATGAACGACACCAGTGACATGACCAGTTCTTCGCGGATCGGGTCGATCGGCGGGTTGGTCACCTGGGCAAACAGCTGCTTGAAGTATGTGGCCAGAAGCTTGGACTTTGAAGACAGGGCCGACAACGGCGTGTCGGTGCCCATGGACCCGATAGCCTCCTGACCCACATGTGCCATGGGGGTAAGAAGGAACTTGATGTCTTCCTGGGTGTATCCGAAGGCCTGCTGACGCTTTAGGAGCGATACGTTGGAACGCGGTGCAGAGCGTCCCACCGGCGGCAGATCGCGCAGACGAATTTGGCTGCGCGCCAGCCATTCAGAATAAGGGTGGCGTTTCGCGAGATCTGCCTTCAGCTCCTCGTCAGAGATGATCCGGCCTTGCTCCAGATCGATCAGCAGCATCTTGCCGGGCTCCAGGCGCCATTTGCGCACGATATCTTCTTCAGGAATATCCAGCACACCCATCTCGGAGGCCAGCAGCACCCGGTCATCGGCGGTTTCCAGGAAACGGCAGGGACGCAGGCCGTTGCGGTCAAGCGTAGCCCCGATCGTGCGGCCATCGGTGAACGCAATTGCGGCCGGACCGTCCCAAGGTTCCATGAGAGACGCGTGATACTCATAGAATGCGCGCCGGTTTTCGCCCATCAGCGGATTACCGGCCCAGGCTTCCGGGATCATCATCATCATGGCGTGGGCCAGTGAATACCCACCCTGGGTCAAGAGCTCTAACGCGTTGTCAAAACACGCAGAATCCGACTGGCCTTCATAGGAAATCGGCCACAGTTTCTGCATGTCATCGCCATAGATGGGCGAGGCCATAGTGGCCTGACGAGCGGCCATCCAGTTGAAGTTGCCGCGAAGCGTGTTGATCTCTCCATTATGGCAGATCATCCGATAGGGGTGGGCGAGGGGCCAAGACGGGAAGGTGTTGGTAGAAAAGCGCTGGTGCACCAGAGCCAGAGCGGATTCAACACGCTCATCCTGCAGGTCCAGATAGTAGCGCGGAAGGCCGAGGCCCAAAACCAAGCCTTTGTAAACAATGGTGCGGGCTGAACAGCTGACCGGGAAATAGTCCGGGACGGCTTCGGGCGTGCGCTCACGCAACCTGTTGGAGACCACCTTGCGCATCACAAACAGTTTGCGCTCGAAGGTCACCTCGTCTGGAATGTTGGGGCCGCGGGCCACGAACACCTGCCGTTGCACTGGTTCAGCCGGCTTGACCGTCTCGCCCAGGACAGAATTGTCCACCGGCACGTCGCGCCAGAACAGAACTTCCAGGCCTTCCTCTTTCGCCACCTCAGCATAGGTGGCCTCAATAGCGCGGCAATGGTCCTCATTGCGCGGCAAGAACATGTGACCGACGCCATAATGTCCCGGCTCCGGTAGCGTGTGGCCAAGCTTCTCTGCTTCGGCGGCGAAGAACTTATGTGGCAGTTGGATCAAGATCCCCGCACCGTCACCGGCTTTCGGGTCAGCACCCACTGCGCCACGGTGTTCCAGGTTGCACAGAATGGACAGGGCGTCTTTAACGATCTCATGGCTTTTTACGCCCTTGATGTTGCAGATCATCCCGACGCCGCAGGCATCGTGCTCGTTCTTGGGGTGATAGAGCCCCTGAGGCTCAGGCAGACCAGTGGGTTTTCGCGTCATAGCAGTGCCCGATCCTAACTGGTGATCTGGTTGAGCTTGCTCTGCCATGTTCCGCCTCCTCTCATCCCATTCAACTCAACAGCCAATAAGGTCCCCATCTGGGGGCTTTCGTGCCCGGCTGATATCCTCGGCCTTTGGGGAGGGTGAGGGTTTGTAACAGCCGGCTTCACATGCGGCTGTTCTAGGCGGCGGTTTTATCCGCGCGCACAGCCGTCGAGAACCGTTTGGGCCGGTGAAGTGTAACGCTATATGGCGTGCAATAGTTCACAGCTTTATGACCAATCTGGTCCCAGGTGGTTCTCGTTTTTGGCTGATAGGACAGCACTGCTGTCCTAATCCGCGCGCAAACTGCCAGAAAATGCGGCTGGGTGCAAGTCGTCCTAAAGGGGGAGCGGCAATATGCGGTTCAGCTGCGGCTTGGCGCCTGTTTTAAGGCTTCAACAACCGCGAAAAAGGCCGGCTTTGGCTGCAGATTCGCATCGAACAGGGCGGGTCTGGGCGTGCCATGCTTGCGTTTGAACGGTGCGTGGCCGGTGACAATCCAGTGGTTCGCATCGCTTAGCCCCCAGAATCCAAGCCTTTTCACGGTGCGGTGCTCAAGCACGGCGCCCAGATAGTCGCTGTAAATCTCTGCGATCAGTTTATCGCGTTTGGCAATGTTCTCCGGCAGCTCAATATCGTTCACATCCAGCTCCGTGATGTAGACGTCCAGCCCCAGTTCGCCGAGCCCGCGGATGAAGGCGTTGAGCGGGGAATTATGCACGGGCTGCGTGGGGAGCAGATGGGCT
>JBCDIP010000407.1:0-3878 GCA_038748855.1 Pseudomonadota bacterium | reverse complement strand
TGCGAGGTGCCGGAGAGCGTGTTCAGCACTCTATTGGTGGTGTGGACCCATTCGCCGCCCAGATCGAGCGGGAAGTCCGCAAGGCTGGTATCTTTGCGCGCCCGCCCGCCATGGATGTTGGCAGCTTCCAGAACGCGAAAGCTGGCGCCGGCCTTATTCAGCAGAAACCCGGCCGTCAGCCCCGCCGACCCGGCGCCCACCACGGCCACGTCCAGGATGCCGGGCTGGGCTTTGGCGGACTGCGCGCGGAGCTGAGAGAGCGTTGCGGCGAGGGTGGGCGCGCTGAGGCCGAGGAGGGTGAGCAGTTTGCGGCGGGTGAGGGTGTGGGGCATGGGCGAGGTCTCCTGGCTGCGCATTAGGCGGTGCGACGGGCGGGGGGCACAAGGCGGAAAGTGTGTGGCATCTCTTCGCAGGTCTGCCACTAAATAGTTGACTTAGCTGCCACTAAAAACCCAATTCTGCGAAACGAACCCAATTTCGCGTAAGCTGCTGAGTTCGCAGTGATATTCGGGCTATTTGGCCCTGATGGGTGACTTCGCCGGCCCGTAGCGCGTTGAGCGATCCCATCAGGTGACGTAATCTCCAATCCGTGAAGCAAGTAGGCAGCAAATATGGCACGGACCCGCGCTATCCGCTCTGGAGCGGCGGTGTGTTGGATCGGCGCTTCTTCAAGGGCGCCACTGCGCTCGCTCTTCTGCTCAACTGGGGCGCTCTTGGCCTTGTGCATCATGATATGGGCCAGAGCGATGCCGGGCTCTGGGGCTTGGCCGTTACAACGCGGTTTGGGCTGGCGCTGGTGATCTGCTGCGCCACCGGGCTCCTCCTGCGCCATAAAGATAAGCTCGTGACCTGGGGCACCCGGGCCTATGCGTGCGGGCTTCCGCTGGCCATCAACGCTCTCCTGCTGTGGCAGAGGCTGTAGCGACGTGCGCCACAAAAGGGTGGTGTATCCGAACGAACCCAATTTCGCGTAAGCCGCTGAGTTGGAAGCGAGATTAGGGCTATTTGGCCTTAGTGGTTGAGTTTGCCTCCAACACCCTTCTTTCCGTCTCCTTCGTCATCCCCCGCGCTACCGCCGCCACCCCCGTCATCCCCGCGAAAGCCGGGATCTCCTGCAGTTTGGTTCTGAGTGTTTGGCCCTGGGTCCCCGCCTGCGCGGGGGGAAGGGGCAAGGGCGCGGCGGAGGGGGCAACGGGCGCGGCCGCCCCCCAACACACGAAAATCTCAACCCGCTTCAGGGTTTTCTTAACGCCCCCCATGTGTTACTCCCCCGCGCCATGTGGATACGCAACGACAGCCCCCAAGGGACCAGCGCCCGAATTATGGGCGCCGTGTGAGGAGCACGGCGGAGGACCCCCTGCGCGCGCCGCGTTGCACCCGTCCTCTTTATCTTGATCCGATGAACTGATAGAGCGTTCAGCATTCAGTTCCAGTATTACCAAATTCGAAGAGACCGACCGGGCGAAGGCTCCTGCTGTTCCAGGAGCGTCCATGCCCCGCCCAAGCGATAAAGAGCGTAAGCGCCATGACTGAGAAAGCCCCCGGCAGAGATTACCGCGAAACCCTTCTTCTGCCGCAAACCGAATTCCCCATGAAGGCCGGCCTGCCCAAGATGGAGCCGGCCATGCTGGAGCGCTGGTCGACCTTGCGCCTCTATGACCTGATGCGCAAAGAGGCCAAGGGCCGCGAGAAATACGTGCTCCACGACGGCCCGCCATATGCCAACGGCCACCTGCACATCGGCCATGCGCTGAACAAGATCCTGAAAGACGTGGTCACCCGCTCCATGCAGATGATGGGCTACGACAGCAACTACGTGCCCGGCTGGGACTGCCACGGCTTGCCCATCGAATGGAAGATTGAGGAGCAATACCGCGCCAAAGGCAAGGACAAGGACGAGGTGCCGGTGGTGGATTTCCGCCGCGAATGCCGCGAGTTCGCCGAACACTGGATCGACGTCCAACGCGAGGAGTTCAAGCGCTTAGGCGTTGAGGGCGACTGGGACAACCCGTACCTCACCATGGCCTATGAGGCCGAAGCCTTCATCGCTGCTGAACTGATGAAGTTCGCCACCTCCGGCCAGCTCTACAGGGGCTCCAAGCCGGTTATGTGGTCGGTGGTGGAAAAGACCGCCCTGGCGGAGGCTGAGGTGGAGTATGCGGACTATGAATCCGACACCATCTGGGCGAAATTCCCCGTCACCTCCATCGGCGAGGATGCCCACCCTGATCTTGCCGACACATACGTCCTCATCTGGACCACCACGCCGTGGACCATCCCCGGCAACCGGGCGATCTGTTTCTCGCCCAAGGTGGCCTATGGGCTTTACAAGGTGAGCGCTGCGGAGAACGATTTCGGGCCCCAGGCAGGAGAGACCTTTGTGGTGGCCGATGCGCTGGCCGCCTCGTGTGCTGAGAAGGCCAAGCTGGAGGTGGAGCGCCTGCAAGGGGTGCCGGCCTCGGTTCTGGCCGATCCGGCCTTCACCTGCCACCACCCGCTGAAGGGCCATGGCGGCGGTTATGACTTCGCCGTGCCGTTTCTGCCGGGCGACCACGTGAACGATCAGGACGGTACCGGGTTCGTCCACACCGCCCCTGGCCATGGCCGCGAAGACTTTGAGGCGTGGATGGATGCCGCCGTGGACCTGCGCCAACGCGGTATCAACACCGCCATCCCCTTCACGGTGGATGCAGACGGCGCCTTCACATCGGAAGCCCCTGGCTTCACCGGCGCCCGGGTCATCACCGACAAGGGCAAGAAGGGTGATGCCAACCAGTCGGTCATCACCGCGCTCATCGAGCATGAGGCGCTCTTTGCCCGCGGCCGGCTCAAGCACCAATACCCCCATTCCTGGCGCTCCAAGAAGCCGGTGATCTTCCGCAACACGCCGCAATGGTTCGTCTACATGGACGAGGCCATCGAGGGCCGCCAGGGTGACACCCTGCGCGCCCGCTCGCTGAAGGCCATCGATGAGACCCGGTTTGTCCCGGCGTCCGGCCAGGCGCGCCTGCGCGGCATGATCCAGGACAAGCCCGACTGGGTGCTCTCGCGCCAACGCGCCTGGGGCGTGCCCATCGCGGTGTTCGCCAAGGCCGACGGCGAAGTGCTGAGGGACGAAGCGGTCAACGCGCGCATTTTTGAGGCCTTCAAGGCGGAAGGCGCCGATGCCTGGTTCGAAGAGGGCGCTGCTGCAAGGTTCCTCGGTCCGGACTATGACCCCGAAGAATGGATGAAGGTGGAAGATATCCTGGATGTGTGGTTCGACAGCGGCTCCACACACGCGTTTTGCCTGGAGCAGCGCGAGGATCTGAAATGGCCCGCCTCGCTCTACCTGGAAGGCTCTGACCAACACCGGGGCTGGTTCCACTCCTCCCTGATTGAGAGCTGCGGCACCCGCGGCCGCGCGCCTTATGAGGCGGTGCTGACCCACGGTTTCGTCATGGACGAAGAGGGCCGCAAGATGTCCAAGTCTCTTGGCAACATCGTGACCCCCCAACAGGTGATGGAGCAGAACGGGGCCGATATCTTAAGGCTCTGGGTGATGAGCTCCGACTACGCCGAAGACCTGCGCATCGGACCTGAGATCATCAAGACCAACGTGGACAGCTACCGCAAGCTGCGCAACACCATGCGCTTCCTTCTGGGCAACCTGGCCGGTTTCCATGAGGCAGAGCGGGTGGAGGTCTCCGAGATGCCCGAGCTGGAGCGCTACATGCTGCACCGGCTGGCTGAGCTCGATGAGATCGTGCGTCAAGGCTATAAGGATTTCGATTACAAGCGCATCTTTGCCCGCCTCTTCAACTTCTGCACGGTGGAGCTGTCCGCGCTTTACTTCGACATCCGCAAGGACGCGCTCTATTGCGATCCGGCTTCCTCGC
>JBCDIP010000406.1:0-3884 GCA_038748855.1 Pseudomonadota bacterium | reverse complement strand
ATGCAGAGGAGGTGGGGCCGAAGCGACTGACACACCGGCAGTTTACGGTTCTGCTGGCCGTGGACCAGAATGAAGGCGCCAGTCAGACCGACCTGGTTCGCATCACTGGCATTGATCGCTCCACCCTGGCTGATCTCATCGGCCGCATGACCGCCAACGGTCTGCTGCAGCGTCGTCGGACCAAGTCCGACGCGCGGACCAACACGGTTAAGCTTTCAGCCGCGGGCCGCCGCGCGCTCTCGGCAGCGCAGCCCGGTGCCCACACAGCCGACCGCCGCCTGTTGCGCGCAATGGATTCAAACCGCCGCCGCGTGTTTATCGACGCACTGGCGGAGCTGAACCGGGTTTTGTCTGAGCAGGAAACCAAGCTGGCACAGACCGCACGGCGCAAACGCAAAAGCTAACCGCTACTTCACAAGCTCAAGCTTGGCGGCCTCGATTTGCGGCAGGAAGCGCCTCATCGAATCTTGCGTTAGGGGCCCGATCTGCTTGAAGCGGATGACGCCTTTTTTGTCGACGATGAAGGTTTCCGGCACGCCGTAAACGCCCCAATCCACCGAGACCCGCCCATTCGGATCCACGCCGACCCGCTCATAAGGGTTTCCGTGGGTGCCAAGAAAGCGGCGGGCGTTGGCTGGCTTGTCTTTGTAATTGAGCCCGAGAACCTGGATATCGGGTCGTTTTGCAAGTTCCATCAGAAACGGGTGCTCGGCCCGGCAGGGTACGCACCAGGATGCCCACACGTTCACAAGGGTTATCTTGTCTCCGAAGAGCACACCGGTGGAGAACCCTTTGACGGGCTGGCCCTTGTCAACCAACTCCGCGAGCGGCTCGAGCTTGAAGTCCGGCGCCTGTTTGCCGATCAGGGCGCTGGGCAACCTGGATGGGTCGCCTCCATAGAGGCGTACCAGGAAGATCGCCGCCAACGCTGCAAACAAAATGAGCGGCAGCGCGACAAGGAAACGGCGCTTAAAGGAGGACGGCACGGCTGGGGCTTGCGTATCAGTGCTCATTGCGGTTCGACCTGTTTTGCGGGTTTACGTCTCTTCGCGGCACGTCCTTCCAAGTCTTTCAAACGGTTTGCTGTGGCGCGGGCCTGCCAGACGATCATGACGGTCAGGCCAACGAGCACAAGGGCGGAAAGACCGTAGGAGGCGAGTACAAAGCCAATATGAGGCGCAGTAAAAGACATTATCCCTGAACCTCCGCCTGCTCCATATTGTGGATCCGGCGCTGCATAATTTCGGTGCGCATGGCGATGAGGTGCAGGGTGAGAAACAGCATGGTGTAGGCCAGCGCCATAATCAAAAGCGGGGTGAGGATCGAGCTATGGATTGCAGGGCCATCCATTCGGAACACACTGGCCGGCTGATGGAGCGAGTTCCACCAGTCCACGGAGAACTTGATAATGGGGATGTTCACAAACCCCACCAGCGCCACAATCGCCGCCAACCGCGCTGCCCGGGTGGGCTCTTCGATGGCCTGCCAGATCGCGATGTAGCCGAGGTAGAGCAGGAAGAGCACGAACACCGAGGTTAAGCGCGCATCCCAGACCCACCAGGTGCCCCACATAGGCTTACCCCACAAGGACCCTGTGACCAGAGCCAAAAAGGTGAAGCAGGCTCCGATGGGTGCGGCGGTTTTGGCTGCCACATCAGCCAGCGGATGGCGCCAGATGATGGCAACCGCGC
Organism: Pseudomonadota bacterium; assembly: GCA_038748855.1. GTDB lineage: Bacteria > Pseudomonadota > Alphaproteobacteria > Rhizobiales > CAJQND01 > JAAEUE01. Next base: position 2,193 of record JBCDIP010000406.1, on the reverse strand, counting down.
TGGCGAGCGCCATAACCGTGTATGTGGCCATTGCCATCCAGGCAGCCGGTACGTGGATGAACATGATGCGCACGGTTTCGCCCTGCTGGTAGTCCTGAGGGGCGACAATCAGGCTGTAATAGAGCCCTACCAGGAACAGCAAAACGGTCGCGCCGATGCACCACGGCAGGACCGTGAGCGCTAAGGCGTTGAACCGGGTAGGGTTTGCGTACACTTGCATACTGCTGATCTAGCCTTGAATGGGCCAGGTTGCAATTGGTGTTGAGGTCACAGTTCGTCAGGTCTAGGCCATGTGGGCTCTTATGGCGGCAGCTGCGGCAATCGGCGCCAACACCAAGGAAGCCAGGGAAATTGCGGTGAGGATCAGCATGGACGGGCCAAAAAGCTCTGGAACACCGGTGATGGCGTTGGTGGCGGACACACCAAATATCAGGACCGGCACATAAAGTGGCAGAATAAGCAGCGAAATGATCATGCCGCCGCGTCTGAGGCCCACCGTGACGGCCGCTCCAAGACAAGCCAGAAGTGACAGGGCAAGTGAGCCGAGAACCATCGCGAGCAAGATCGGCCCGAACAGCAGAGCGTCCAGATTTAACAAAACGCCAAGGCCGGGCGCCAAAATTGCGAGAGGCAGACCTGTGCCTAGCCAATGCGCCACGGATTTGGCCAATGCCACGAGCTCGAGGGGCATTGGTCCCATGGTCATTATCTCAAGCGATCCGTCTTCATAGTCGGGAGCGAAGATGCGGTCCGTCGAGAGCAGGACTGACAGCAGCAGGGTGATCCATAGTGCGCCCGGGGCAAGCCGCTGGAGGAACTTCAGATCTGGCCCAATCCCGAGCGGCAGTAGAACCAGCACGGTCAGGAAGAACCCAAGCGCCATGCCCGCCCCGCCGCCTTGGCGCAGGGTGAGCACAATATCGCGCCGGATGAGGCTCCAGAACATACTCATGGCGTCTGCTCCGCCAGATCGGCCAGGTTGAGCCTATGATTGAAGGAAAGCCCAAGATCCAGATGTGTTGACGCAATCAGCAGTCCGCCGGCCTCCATGTGCCGCCTCATAGCCGCAGCAAGCAGGGTGCACGAGGCGGTGTCCAAGCCGACTGAGGGTTCATCCAACAACCAGATCGGGCGGCTCACCAGCTCCAGGCGTGACAGGGCAAGGCGGCGTTTCTGGCCCGCCGATAAGAGCCCTGCCGAATAGCTCATCAGATGCCCAAGGTTGAAGGCATCCAGACGCTGTTCAATCATGCTGGCGGTGGCGGGCTGTCCCATGAAGTTGGCCCAGAAGGAAAGATTCTCTTCGACCGAAAGGGCCAGCTTCAGGGCGTTCTGGTGGCCCAGATAGTGGGCGCGCTGGCCGATGGTAAGTTCATCGTCGGCGCCTGCCAGCTCCAGCTCACCGGCTTCTAGCGCTCCAAAGCCGGCCAGAATGCGCAAAAGGCTGGTTTTGCCGGTGCCGTTTGGGCCTTCCAGCAGCAGACCCTCGCCTTGGCTTACGGTGAAGGACAAGCCGGAAAACACAGTGCGGCCACCACGGCGGCAGATCAGGTTTTTTGCGCTGAGTTGCATGGTCTTTCAAGGATCAGGCGGGGCGCCTCTTTTGGCCGGTTTAACGCAACTGGGCGATGGGCGCAAAGCTTTGTGCGCGTGCACCGGTCCATGGAACGCGCCTCACTCGTCTAACGTCGTGTGGTCAACGCGTTGTGGGATCGCTATATAAAGCCTCAAATGACATCTCCCCTCACCGATTGGGCACTCGCTCTGTTCAAAGGATCTTGCACGAAAGATGACCATCACCTCTCTTGATAGCTTCAACTGCCGCCGAAAAATGACCGTCGGCAGGAAAACCTACGAGTATTTCAATCTGAAAGTTGCTGAGAAGAACGGGCTCAAGAATGCGTCCAAACTGCCGTTTTCACTCAAAGTGCTGCTCGAAAATCTGCTGCGTCACGAAGATGGCCGCACGGTGACCAAGAAAGACATTAAGGCTGTGGCCAGCTGGGTGCGTAAGAAGACCAGCGACCATGAGATTGCCTTCCGCCCAGCCCGGGTCTTGATGCAAGACTTTACCGGTGTTCCTGCTGTTGTGGATTTGGCGGCGATGCGTGATGCCATGTCCAAGCTGGGCGGCAACCCAAAGAAGATTAACCCTCTGGCGCCGGTTGATTTGGTCATCGACCACTCCGTCAT
>JBCDIP010000405.1:0-3885 GCA_038748855.1 Pseudomonadota bacterium | reverse complement strand
CGTCCTCCCCGCTTCCTACCCTCCGTCATCCCCCCGCAGGCGGGGATCTAGAGCGGCTTGCACAGAGTGTGCTGGCGTGGCTACTCGCCTGCGCGGGGATGTCGATGGTCAGTTGATGCGTCCTTGCGCAAGCGAGGACCTTCTGTGCGAAGGAAACGGTCCCGGCTATGGGCCCTCGCGTTCGCAAGGGCGCGGGGAGGCGTCTAGTTGAAGTAGGCCAGCATGTAGCCCGTCAGCAGCGCGGCCACCCACAGCGCCGTCGTGCCAATGGTCCAAGATTGGGCAAACACGCCGCGCGGTTGCTCTTCGTCCGCTTGGCGTGGACCGAAATAGCGCCGCGTCACCGCGAAGAGGCCCCCTACCGTGGCCTTGATATCGCTCTGAACCGCCGCGCCGGCATTCTCAAACGCCTTGCGCAGCGCGCCGCCGATGGTGGCAAGGGCAACCCGCCAAATCCAGTCCGTATCCAGGCTGATGGTCAGCGTGCGCTTCATCAGCGGTAACAGCAGGAAGAACGCCAGACCGGAGAACAAAAGCAGCTGCAGGTAGAACAGAACCTTGCCCGCCGAATAGGCCTTGTACTCAACCGGATAGGGCAGGAACTGATAGAGCACCCCGGGGAATATGCCGATGAACAGGCAAAGGAATGAAAAGAAAATCATAGCCGCGGCCATGTTCCAGGGCGCGTCCTTGGGCCGAAGACCTGAATCCTTCTGGAAGAACACAAACCACGGGAACTTGATGCCCGCATGGAGGAACACACCCGCCGAGGCCGCGGCCAGCAGGAAGTAGACAATCACCAGCCCCTGATCAGCGGCGGCTTGCGAGATCATCGTCTTGGTTGTGAAGCCTGACGTGAGCGGAAAGCCGGAAATGGCCAATGCGCCGATGATGCCGCAGACGGCGGTGATCGGCATGGTGCGGAACAAGCCGCCAAGGTCGGTGCACTTGCTGAAGCCCGTGCGGTACACCACGACGCCTGCGCTCATAAACAAAAGCGCTTTGTAGATGATGTGCGCAAAGGCGTGCGCGGCAGCGCCATTCAGCGCCATCTGTGTGCCGATGCCCACGGCGCAGACCATGAAGCCCACTTGGTTGACAATGGAATAGGCCAGAATGCGCCGGGCATCGTTTTCAAGCAGGGCGTAGATGATGCCGTACATCACCATGTAGAGGCCGATGAAAATGAGCACGGGCTCGCCCGGGAACATGAGGATGAACGCCAGCACCGCTGTCTTTGTAGTGAAGGCGGACAGGAAGACCGAGCCCGTGGGGCTGGCCTCAGGGTAGGCATCGGTGAGCCAGGCCGAGACGGGCGGGGCGGCGGCGTTGATCAGGATGCCGATCAGGATCATCCAGGTGTTGAAGTCTTGGGCCAACAGAGGGCGCACGTCCACCGAGCCGGAGCTGATCACCAGCCCCTCAATCCCCACTTTCAGCAAGATGCCGCCCATCAGGTGCATGATGACGTAGCGAATGCCGGCGCGGCGTGCAGCCGGTGTGCCCCCGGACCAAACCACAATCGTGGAGAAGAGGGCCATGAACTCCCAGTAGAGGAAGAACGTGATCAAGTCCCCGGCAAAGCTCACGCCAACGGCACCGGCCGCATAGGCATAGGCCGCCGAAAGTTCCTGCCACTTGGCTGTCCGGAATGCAAAGAGGCCGCCGCCAAAGGCCATAAGAGCAAAGATCGTCGCAAACAGGCGTCTGACCGGACTGCCTTCCAACGGCTCGATCTGATAGCCCAGGAACGTCACCGTGGTGACCACGCCGTCGGGCACGAACCAGATCTCCACCAGCGCGATGAGCGGCGCGATTAGCACAATGGCGCTGCGCACATGACCCTTGGTGAGGGCAATCAGCAGCGCGGCGAGGATAAGGACCCAGGCGGGGGGCAGGAGTTCAATCATTGTCGAACTCCTTTGAGTAATAGTCCTGATCGCGTTTGAGGAAGTAGCCGAGCACCCTGGCCACAACCACCATGATCACGCAGGAGATGAACCCGAAGGCCGCGCCGAACCCGAACCAGCCATCAACCACGAAATAGCTTTTCACATAGATGAAAAGCTGGGCAAGAACCGTCAGAGCCAGAACTCCGTAGAGCACCTTCCACAACAGGGCGATGGTGTCAGGGCGCACCAGCCAATGGTCTGAACCGGGCTTCTCGCTCATTTCTCTTTCCCCACAATCTGGCTCTCCAGCTCCAGCACAGGGCCGTTGAAGAAGAAGAAGCCAATGGTCAGGGCCGCCGTAATGGTCAACGCGATAACAGCCGCAAGCGGCGCTTCCCCGTGATCGTTCGCCGGCGTCTCCTTCTCCTCCGCAAACCACACGATAAAGATGATCGGCAGGAAGTAGGCCGCGTTGAGCACCGTAGAGAGCACCATGGTGGCCAGTGCCAAGGTGTTATCAGCCTGGAAGGCACCGGCCAGGATGAACCACTTGGAAACGAAGCCCCCGGTGGGCGGCACCCCGATCATGCTGAGCGCGCCGATGGTAAAGGCGGCCATGGTCCACGGCATGCGCCGGCCTATGCCGTGAAGCTGGCTGATCTCGGTTTTTTTGGACGCAACATAAATGGCGCCGGCGGCGAAGAACAAGGTGATCTTGCCGAAGGCATGCGCCACCATGTGAATAATGGCGCCAATCTCCGCAAACGGTTTCAGAACGGCGGCCGACATCACCACGTAGGACAGCTGCGCAACGGTGGAATAGGCGAGCAGGCGCTTGATGTTGTTCTGGCGCAAGGCCACCACGCTTGCTGCGATGATGGTGAAGGCGGTCATATAGACCAGCCATCCGCTGGAGGGTTCTGCGAAGAGATAGTCCACGCCGAAGATGAAGATGATGATCTTGGTGACAGAGAAGACGCCTGCCTTCACAACAGCCACTGCGTGCAGCAGAGCGCTTACCGGCGTGGGCGCCACCATGGCCGCAGGCAGCCATCGGTGCACCGGCATCACAGCTGCCTTGCCGATGCCGAAGACGAAGAGACCCAGGAGGAAGCCGAGCGCCGGGCCTTCCAGCTTGCCTTGCAGAATGCCGCCTTCGGTAAAGTCGCCCGTGCCCGCCACCAGATAGACCCAGATGATGGCCGGCAGGAAGAGGCAGATGGAGGTGGTGAGCAGAAGGCCCACATAGACCCGGGCAGAGCTCACCGTGTCCTTGTCTCCCTTGTGAGAGACCAGCGGATAGGTGGAAAGCGTCAGCACCTCATAGAAGATGAACAGCGTAAAGAGGTTGGCCGAGAACGCGATCCCCATTGTGGCCGACAGCGCGATGGCAAAGCAGGTGTAAAAGCGCGTCTGGTTCTTCTCATTGTTCCCGCGCATATAGCCGATGGAATAGATCGAGTTGACGATCCAGAGGCTGGAGGCGAGCGCCGCAAACAACATGCCCAGCGGTTCAACCCGGAACGCAAACGAGATGCCGGGCACCACGTCGCCCAGGCTCACTTCAGGGCGCCCGCCGGCAAACTCGGTGGGTAAAAGGGTGGCAACGATCATCGCAAGCGAGACCGCGGTGATTAGGGTCACCCCTTCGCGCAGATTGTCGTTGAACCGCCCGGCAATGGAGATGCCGAGGGCTCCGGCGAGCGGCACCGCAATGGCCGCGAGGATGGCGCTTTCTGGGTTCATTGTGGTCGTCTATTGGGTTAGCCAATACCCGAGACGAGAACTAGGCCCAAAACCGCCCCAAACACAATCAGAGCGTAGAACTGAGCCTTACCGTTCTCAAAATATTTCAGACCTTCACCGGTGACCAGCGTGACAAAACCGGCCAGATTGACGATGCCATCCACAATGCGAATGTCGATCGCCAACACCTGCTTGGCTAAATTGCGACAGCCCTTGACGAAGACGGCATCGTAAATTTCGTCGATAT
>JBCDIP010000404.1:0-3895 GCA_038748855.1 Pseudomonadota bacterium | reverse complement strand
GGCCGGCGGCAAGCCAAGCAGGTGCAGAACAGTGGGCAGCACATCAATGTTGCCGGCGGGGGCAGCGGGTTTTGCACCGGAGCGAATGCGCGCACCGGCAAGCATGAGCACGTTCTGAAGTTCATAGGCACTTAAGCCACCATGACAGCCGCCGCCCACAGGATACGGTGCATCGTGGCGTGTCGTTCCTGCGACGTTCCACGTGTTTGCAGCATCGTCGCTGCTGAGGATGAGGCTGATATCGGGAGCTCTTGGGTGGTCGCAGCAGATCTCAGCGTTTGTGAGTGTTCCACCCGCCCCATCGGCTGTGAAGAGCGGGCCGCACCAGTCCTGGCTCATGAGCCATTCCACCAAGTCCGGCACTTTAGGCTTGGCGGCCGGGGAAGCCCAAATGCCGCCGGCATTGCCAACCACAACGGTGAAATCCATTTCAGGATCAGGCTTCTTGGCAGCTGAGAAGCCCGCCTCGGTCAAGCGGCCAGGCAGATTAAGGGGTTCTCCGGCAAGGGAAATCTGGCCGTGATCCGACATGGCGATGATATGCATCTCACCAGACTGAAGGGCCTCTTCATGAGCTTTGAGAATGCGGCCAAACTGAGCATCGGCGTTTCGCATCGTGGTCAGAGAGCCCTCATGGCCGATGCCTAAGAAATGGAAGCTCTCGTCTGGTTCGCAGAGCCAGAGCAGCATCACATCGGGACTGACATGGCGTGCCACATACTCAAGATAGGCGTCCACCGCCCAGGTGATCCAGTCTGTGGCGGGCAAAACATAGTCGGGCATGGGCCCGATGCGGCGGATGATCTTTTCAAGTGCACCGGCCGGTTGGGCTGCCTCAGGGCACTTCATAGCCAGACGAAAGGTGCCATGGTCCTCAGCTTTATGGTTGATCAAACGTCCCCCGCCTGGAGTGCCGGCGCTGAGAGACGCGAATGTGCGCCCGGCTGCGGCCAGGTGTTCACCCATGGTTGGCCGCTTGATGAGGCCGCCAGGGGCTTTTGCAAACGCCTGCGCGATCTCTGTGTCGACCCCCGTGTTGACCACCTCGCCCGGCGCGATGGCCGGCTCTGGGAAGCGGTTACCTACGATGCCATGCTTGCGCGGCATGCAGCCGGTCAGCACGGCCGTCTGGTTCACCCGGGTTTCGGTGGGGTAGGTAGAGCGGCTGTTTGAGAAGCGCGTCCCGCGCTCTGCGAATGCACACAGATTAGGCATCAGATCCGGACGTACAAATTCTGGGCGGAGTGCGTCGAAGACGATGATCAAAACCTTGGACATGACAGCAGGCTCCATGTTTGAGCGGCGAGACCTGGGTTGTGCTCGCATTCAATCAGCGTTTTGGATATTCCTAGCTCCCAGAAAACTCAAGCACGAGACAGGCATTGTGTGGACCTATTTCAATCCGGTGCGGGTGGAGTTTGGCGGTGGTTCGGTGATCGACACCACCAAAGTGTTTGCGGCTGCTGATGGGGACTTTGCCCGGGTTGCGCGGTTCTTGGAAACCGGCATCGGAGCTGAAGCACTGTCAGCAACACCCATCATCGCTGTCCCCACCACGGCGGGCACTGGTTCTGAGGTGACATGCTGGGCCACCGTGTGGAACGAAGCTGACGGCAAAAAGTTCTCTCTGGCGCACCCCGATCTTTACCCGGAGGTGGCTCTGATTGACCCCGCGCTGATGCTTGGTAAGCCCAAGACGCTCACGGTGAGCACTGGTCTGGATGCCTTCTCCCACGCGTTGGAAAGCCTTTGGAACGTGAACGCGAACCCGGTCTCAGCCAACCATGCGGTGTTTGCCGCGCGAGAGGTGTTGGAGGTGTTGCCGGCCCTGGTGGATGATCTTCAGAACCTGGAGCTGCGGGGCCGCATGGCCCGGGCAGCGACGTTTGCGGGGCTTGCCTTCTCCAACACAAAGACGGCGATTGCACACTCGTTGTCCTATCCCATCACCTTGAAGCACAATGTGCCTCACGGCATCGCATGCTCGTTCTCCTTGCCTATCGTTATCAAGAGTGTGAGCGGCGTGGGCGGTCTTTTCAAGGAAGCCTTAGAGCGTATTTTTGAGGGCGGTGAGGACGTTGCAGTTGCAAAGGTGAGCGCGCTGCTGTCGAGCTTGGGCGTTTCGGTCAAGCCGTTCGACCACGGCGTTACCGACGCGGAATGGCGCGACCTTGTGGATGGCGCTTTTGACGGCGAGCGCGGTAAGAACTTTATCGGCGAAAAAGATGCGTTTTTGAGAGCAGCAGAGAGCTTCGGCGCGGCGGCGGCTTAGTAAATGTTGCGCAGCAAGCGCTCTAGGTAATCCAGCTCAATCTTCGGACGCTGTGGGTCTGAATAGCGATCGCGCAAGGCGCGGAGGATTTCGCGGGCCCGTTCAACGGCAGCTTCAGAGGGCACCATGTCTTTGCGCGGGCCCTGCTGCTCACCCGTGGTGGGCGCTGGCCGGCCCAGTGGGTCGAAATCATCGCCGCCTTCACGGCCTTCTTCATGACGTCCGTAATTGCCCTGATTGCCCGTGCCCTGGCGCATCATTTCTTGGGCCATATTCTGCATGCCCTGGCGCAGCTTGCTGAGCGCTTCGCCTTGCCTGCCAAGCGCTGTGCTGCGGTCGCCATCTTGAAGGGCACCTTCTGCGCCGCGCATCTCACCCTGGGCCTCGCCTAGGGAGCCGGGAGGATTAACCCCGCGATCGCGCAGGGATTCCATCAGCTCGCGCAGCACATCGCCGAGCGCACCTTGCTGGCGCGATAGACCTTGAGAGCGGCCGGACTGACCCTGCTGGTCCTGATATTGCTCGCCATTACGGCCCTGTTGCTGCTGCTGTCCACGTTGCTGCTGGCCATCCTGCATTCGGAAGGTTTGGTCCATCAGTTCCTGCTGGCGGCGCATGAGATCAGCCAAATCCTGCAGAGCCCGCGAGGTCGGAGTGTCGCGCTGCGGAGCCTGCTGGGCCATGCCCGGCCGCATGTTTTCCATCAGCCGTTCCAGCTCGGACAGGAGCTTCTGGGCCGCGTCGTGATTGCCGGAGCGGGCCAGCTTCTCGATCTGGTCCATCATCTTCTGCAGATCACGGCTGGTGATCATTTGATCCGGACGGCCCTGGAACTGCTCCATCTTGCCTTCGCGCATATTGCGCTGCATCTGCTTGGCCATTTCACGCATGTAGCGATCCATGGCTTCGCGCATCTTGTTCATAAGCTCGGCGATGCGTTCCGGCGGGGCGTTCTCAGAGAGGGCCTTTGCCAGCTCGCGGCGCAGGTTCCGCAGCTGGCGCTCTGCGTCAGACAGATTGCCATCTTCTACGGTCAGGGCGATTTCCCAGAGGAGATCAACCACATCACGGAATTCTTCGTCTTTCTCTGCGCGCACCAGAAGCCGGTTGGCGAGGCGAATTCCCAAGAACACGCCGCTTTGGGACAGCATATCTTTGGGATAGATCGTGAAACCTTCCAGAACCCGTGAGACCAGGGCGGCATCGTCTGTGTTGCTGATCAGAGCTTTGCGCTGCTCCACAAGGGCGCGCGCCAGTGGCTCGGTGAACACCCGTTCCGGGAGTGTCATCAGTTCCGGCGCGCCTTCATGGTCGCTGGTCTGTCCGCCGGCATCCTTGGCCGTGACCCGCATTTCCACCTTCATGCCGGCCCATGGGTGGGCACTCAGGTCGCGGAACACTTTGCCATCTGTCTTCTTCGGGTCCACACGGGGCAGATCCACCGCGAAGTTGGGCGGCGGGAAGAGCTTCTGGTTCATGGCCAGATTGTTCTTGCCCTTGTCTTCGGATGATAGGTTGAATGTGGTTGTGATATCGCGCACGCCGTAATCGTCGGACGCTTCGTAGTCAAAGCGCAGAGTGCCATCGGCAGTTTGGCCCAGACCGGAGATTTTGACCTCAGGC
>JBCDIP010000403.1:0-3905 GCA_038748855.1 Pseudomonadota bacterium | reverse complement strand
TCTATGACTTGTGCGCGGCTCAAGTCTTTGTTGGCTTCGTCGCCCTGGGCAAAATATTCATACAAGGTGGCCATCAATTCGGCCCGCACAGCGGGCGTCGTGCTGCCCGACACGCCCTGGCGGAGCAGCGCGTCTTCTACGCCGTGGACCACCTCAAAAAGCAGATCTCGCTCATAGGTAAGGTGGTCATCGTCGCGCCGCCTGACAGGACCTTCCCCGTGAACCAGCCAGCGTTCCTCCACATCCAAGGCCCTGCACAGCTCCCAAAGACACTGAGGTCGTACGCTGCCGCTCGATTCAATCGTCGCGACACTTTGTTGCGGGATTCTGTAGCCCAGCATACTGACTTCTTTGGCAAGCCGGCCTTGGGTCCAGCCCAGTTCTTTGCGCCGAAGTCGGACGCGATCGCCTAATGAACTCATGATTACACCCCATCAGATGTGGAAAAGTGCAATTGATGCAGGAGAAAATCTACATCGATTGAGGTGAGCGAGCAACAGGCGTTATGAATTCCGTCCGGTGGCTAAGCACGCAGCCTTTCATTCTCAGGATCATAGGCCGGTTGAGCGATCACATTGGCTTTGCGCCGCTCACCCAGGATCTCTACGTGGAACTCAGTCCCCGGCTCCACATATGAGGGCTCCACATAGGCGAACGCCAGGGATTTGCCCACGGCGTGTCCATATCCGCCGGAGGTGGTCAATCCGATCAGCTTTTCGCCATCGAAGATCGGGTCATTACCGCCCGCGTCCACATCGCCCGCATCCACTTCGCAATAGACCAGCTGAATGCGGGCCCCGCGCTGCTTAGCCACTTGTGTAGCTGCCTCGCCGCGGAAGGGCGTGCCTTTGTCCAGTCGGCAGAAGCGGGCCATGTCCGCTTCAAACATATCGATCTCGGTGGTCAGCTCAGAGCCCCAGCCGCGATAAGCTTTCTCCATACGCAGGGAGTTCATGGCATACGAACCGAACAGGCCGATACCGTGTTCTTCGCCAGCTTCCATAAGGGCATCGAACAGAGCCGGCATATCAGCCATGGGGCAATGCAGCTCCCAGCCAAGTTCGCCCACATAAGAGACCCGCAAGGCGCGGATATCGTCGACGCCGCCGGCGGAAATGGTCTGCGCGCTGAGCCAACGGAAATTGGCGTTGCCCAGGTCGGTGTCCGTCAGCTTTGCAAGCACGTCCCGCGCCCGCGGGCCCGACAGCACCAGCGTGCCCCGGTCCATGGTCACATTGGTGATGGTGACGTCTTCCCCATCCTGAACCGCGTTCTTCATCTGCCAGTAGTCCAGCTCTTCGGCGGTGGCAGCGGAAAGGATGTAGAAGTGGTCATCGCCCATGCGGGTGATCGTTATCTCACTCTCCATGAAGCCGGCATCTGTCAGGATATGCGCCAGCGTCACGCTGCCCGTCTTGCGTGGCACTTTGTTGGCGATCAGGCGGTCGAGCAAGGCCTCAGCGTCGCGGCCCTTCACATCGAACTTGGCGAAGGTGGACATGTCCATCATGCCAACCCGTTCACGCACCGCCTTACACTCTTCAGCAACGGTCTCAAACCAGTTGGACCGGCGGAAGGAATAATCCTCGCCCTTGCCGGTTGGGTCGAACCAGCGCACCCGTTCCCAACCGTGCACGATTTGGAACTGTCCCCCATGCTCTTTCAGCTTGTCGTAGAGCGTGGATACCCGCACGGGCCGGCCCGCTTCGTGCTGTTCGCCGTGTCCAAGGCACGTGTACATGTTCTGATAGTCGTTGATGGAGGTGACTTTGGCATATTCCGATGTTGCCCAATCGCCAAAGCGGCGCGGGTCGAACTCGGCCATGTTGATTTCCGCCTGGCCGTGAACCATCCATTGAGCGAGATATTTGCCGGCGCCTGCGCCCTGGCAAATACCGATGGAGGAACCGTTCGACATCCACATGCCATGGGGACCGGCGGCCGGGCCGAGCAGGAAGTTGGAATCCGGTGTGTGGGTGATCGCGCCGGAGATCACCGTTTTCAGGCCCGCTTCGGCGAACATGGGGAAGCGCTCAGTGGCCTGCTCGAGCCAGGGGAACAGGCGTTCTTCTTCAGGGGCCACAAGCTCGTTCTCAAAGTCCCAGGACAGGCCGTCGTCAAAACAGGTGTGGGCGCCGGAGGTTTCGTAGGGACCGATGAGGATACCGTCCGTCTCTTCACGCAAATAACAGTTGGAGTAAGGATCTCGCACCACCGGCAGCTCCTGCTCCATGTCTTTGAGGGCCTGGATAGGCTCAGTGATGAAGTAATGGTGCAGCACGTTGGCAATCGGCACATTGTGGCCGGTCCATGAGCCCACGATGTCGGCATAAGAGCCCGCAGCATTGACCACGTGCTCACAGATGATGTTGCCTTTCTCCGTGATCACTTCCCATTCGCCTGTAGGTAGATGGCGAATGTCCGTGCAGCGTGTGCGCCGATAAACCTCAGCGCCTTTTTGGCGCGCACCGGCGGCCATGGCCATGGTCACATCAGCTGGAGCCACGTGACCGTCGGTGTAGGTGATAAAACCGGCTTTAACGCCAAAGATCTCCAGATAGGGGTGATGGCGTTTGATTTCGTTGGGCCCCACAATGTCACAATCGAAGCCAACCAGTTTGCCGATGCCTTGCACGTGCTTGAACCAGTCCACCTCTTTGTCGGTGAGCGCCAGGCGCACCCCGCCGCAGCCGTGCCAGGAGACGGCCTGTCCGGTCAGCTCTTCCAGCTTGGGATAAAGCTGTGTGCCCACATGGTGGATTTTGGCCAGGTTCAGGGAACCTGTGAAGTTCGGGCACTGTCCGGCTGCGTGCCAGGTCGAGCCGGAGGTCAATTCACCCTTTTCCACCAGCACAATGTCGTTGCCCCAGCCTTCTTCGGCCAGATAGTACAACAACCCACAGCCCATCGCGCCGCCACCAATGATGCACACTCTTGCATGCGTTTTCATTTCAAACCGCTCCCAACAAAAAAGGGGTGAATAATCGGCGCACATTCGTTCATGTGCGCTCAACACTCAAGGGCCAGATTGTCACCGATGGTGAACACAGATGTCCGGATGGCAATCGCAAGAGGGCTAGTTAAGGTCCTCCAGTATCGCTGTTTCCGCCGTTGCCTGAACCGCCATTGCCGCCAGCATTGCCGCCGCCATTGCTGCCACCATTGGCACCGCCTGTGCCGAGGCCGTTGACGCCTTCGCCATCCCCCTGCTGTCCGCGGCCGACGCTGTCGGAGAAGTTCGTGCGGCCCGTGTTGTTCTGGGCGCTGCTGATGCCGCCGGTGCAATTACGGGCGACCCGCGTGGGCACCTGCATTTGTGGATTGAGACCGGTCTGCCTCATCAAAAACGGCACGGCCGTATCTGGGCTGGCGCCTTGGAGCATAACCTGGTTTGGGCGCTGCGCCCCACGGATACGCCCATCGGGCGTCACCACCGCGCACTGACACGGGTCGGTGAGCTGCACACAATCGCCCCCATGATTACACACCTCAACCTGGCCGTTCAGCAGCACGAAGAAAGCCGAGCCGTCCGGACCCACATAGCCATCGAACTTGGTACCACGCACACCCACCGTCGATGTGGGGGTGCGGATAGAATAGGACTTGCTGCCGGCCTTCCCACTTGAGAACCGGAAAGCACCCTTCACCGCGTTCAAGATGATCTTGTTGGCCCCTCCGCCGCCGCCCGAATAGACAAACTCGTCCAGGTAGATTGAGGCGTTCGACCCAACCGCCAGCCGGGTCTGATCGTTAAACACAAACTCAGCGGAACTTTCAGGCTGGGAGCTGATCTGCTCTCCACGGTGCACAGATCTTCCCACCGCAAGACGCACTTCCCGTGCTTTGCCGATCCGGCCTGTCACCAGATTGACGACCTTCTCCGCACTGCCAATGCGGTCCGCGGC
>JBCDIP010000402.1:0-3909 GCA_038748855.1 Pseudomonadota bacterium | reverse complement strand
CTTTTGCTTGCTGCTGCTGCTGGTCTGGCCTTTGCTGTACCAGCTTCTGCCTACACCAATCAGATTGTCTACGGACAAGAAGATTGCAAAGAAGGCGAAAAGTGGAATGAAGAAACCCAAAAGTGCGAGGCTTCTCAATAAGCCCACTTGGTTTCTACGCTACTTTCACTTGGAGGGGTCGCGTGCGGCCTCTCCTTTTTCTTTTGCGTTAGTGCTGTCTGTTCAAGGCCTTGCGGGAAGTATTCGTTCATAAACCGGTTTCAAGAGGGCCGGCAGGCAGTAGATTGGAAACTGCAGCACGGCGAAGAACAACCAGGTGTCGTCGGGCACACTGGCGCCAAGCGCCCCAATGACCAGAGCAATGTTGCGCCCGCCTGCGGAGAACCCCAAGGTGGCGGCCACCCTGCGTCCGGCCTTCCAGAACAAGGCCGTGGTGAGCGCAATGGACACCAGGCTCAGCGCCATGACGAAGGCGATGAAGCCCAGCGCATAAACAGGATCGGCCAGAAGGCGCGCGCCAATGCCGTCCATGATTGCAATGGCAAAGATCGCCATGGCAATCACATTCAAACCATCAAAACTGGTGCTGGCTTTGTGGATGCGCTCCACGCCGACGATCCTGCGCGTGACCACGGCAATGAGAGCGGCGCCGCCCACAAGCAGCAGCAGCCGCTGGGCAAGTTGGGCGGGCGAGACGCTGGTGGCCCCATCTGTGAAGAGGCCGGTGAAGAACGGTGTCACCAGGGGATGAGCGGCCACGGTCGCCAGGAGAAAGCCCAAAGCCAACGCGGGATCGAGACGCAGCAGATAGGCCAGCGCCGGTGTGGAGAACAAGGGCGGAGCGGACGCCCAGAAGATCAGCGCCAACACCAGGCCTGCCGATAAGTAGGCGCTTCCAAGCCAGATAGCCCCGGCGAACAGCACTGGCATGGCCAGGATCGTCCACACCAGGCCCAGCGCCGGAATGAGCGGGGACGCCAGGTGCTTGCGTGCGGCCACCATGTCTACCCGCATAATCAGCATGGTGAGCATGATGAACACTGTGGGGGCCAGTGCCGGACGCAGCAAAGCGGCAAGATCGGCCCAGGCGAGGCCCACAAACAGGCTGACGGGCAGAATGCGTGTGCCGTGTGCCCCGATCCAGGGCAACAGGCCTGACATTACATTTGCGAGGGCAGCCACGTGGCCAGCCCCGGGAAGACGGACAACACGACCACAGCCAGAAGCATGATGAGGAACATGGGCGCCGCCGCCTTTGCAATGAAGTCCATGTCCCGCCCCGTCATGCCCTGGAGCACGAAAAGGTTGAACCCGATCGGCGGTGTGATCTGGGCGATTTCCACCACGATCATGAGGAAGACGCCGAACCAGATCATGTCGAACCCGGCCTGCCGCACAATTGGTTCCACAACGGCCATGGTGAGCACGATGGAGGAGATACCGTCCAGGAAGCAGCCCAAAATCACGTAGAACACCGTGAGCATGACAATGAGCTGCCAAGGGGAGAGGCCCAGTTCGGCAATAAAGGCCGCCAGCGCCCGGGGAATGCCGGTGAAGCCCATGGTGAGTGTCAAGAAGGCGGACCCCGCCAGGATGAACGCAATCATGGATGAGGTGCGCGTGGCGCCGAGGAGGCTCTCCTTAAAGCTCTCCCAGCTGAGCGAGCGCTGGGCGGCACTCATGATGAGAGCACCCACCACGCCCAGCACGGCGGCCTCTGTGGCCGTGGTGATACCGGTGTAGATGGCGCCCATTACGGCGCCGATCAGGGCAATGACAGGGAGAAGCTGGAGCAATGCGGCAAGACGATCCGACCAGGTGGTGTTCGGATCTGCCGCCTCGCTGGTGCCGCCTTTGAACCAGGACCAGACCATAACAAAGGTCATGAACATAAGGGCAAGGACAATGCCCGGGATGACGCCGGCGATGAAGAGCTTGGCGATACTCTCGTTGACCGTCACCCCGTAAATGATCAGCGTGATGGAGGGTGGGATGAGGAGGCCTAGGGTCCCCGCGCCGGCAAGAGTGCCGATGATCATCTTTTCCGGGTACTGGCGGCGGCGCAATTCTGGGATCGACATTTTGCCCACCGTCGCCACAGTGGCTGCCGAAGAGCCGGAAATGGCGGCAAACAGGGCAGAACCGGCAATGTTCACGTGCAATAGGCCGCCGGGCAGATGCTGCATCCAAGGCTGCAGACCTTTGAAGAGGTTCTCTGAGAGCCGCGTTCGAAAGAGGATTTCGCCCATCCAGATGAAGAGGGGCAACGCAGCCAAGGTCCAGCCGGAGGAGGCCGACCATATGGTGGTGGCCATCGCATCGCCCACAGGGCGTGAGGTGAAGAGCATCATCCCGATGGCGGCAACGCCGGTTAAGGACAAGGCGATCCAGATCCCTGTTCCCAAGAACAGGAACAAGATGGTGAGGAAGATGGCGATGAGACCGAGATATTCCATGGCTTAATCCACCTGGGCTGTTTCGGTCAGGTCGGGCGTTCCCGTCACCACTGTCTTGATCAGCGCATGCACCACCGTGAGCGCCATCACCGTGGCCCCGAAGGCCATGAGGCTCTGGGGCATCCACAAAAGCGTGGCGTCCGCGCCTTCACTCTTTTCTTCGAATTCATAGGAAAACCAGGTCATCCGGATCAGAAACCAAGCCAAATAACAGGCAAAGAAGCTGGCCACAGCCAAACACCAGACTTCGAGCAGATAGCGCGGCTTGCCGCTCAACGCATTGCGCAGCATCACCACGCGGATATGGCCGCCTTCACGGAATGTGTAGGCCAGCGCGAGAAAAGACGAGGCCGCCATGGCATAGCCGGAATAGGCGTTGAGCCCCGGCACGTAGAGACCAAGCAGACGGGTGATGATCGAGAGCAGAATGAGCACACCGAGCAGCACCAGAAAACAGGCCGCAATGATGCCGCATACCCCATAAAACCGGTTAAGGCCCCGGTCCAAAGCGCTGAAAAAGGAAGACATTTGGCAGCTGCTGCCTCCGCACAACGGCAAAGAAAGGTGGCGCCGGGAGCCTCCCGGCGCGCACGAGCGTGTCAGGCGGGGGGCCTACATTTTCTTGTAGTCGTCGATGACCTTCTGGCCCTTGGCGCCGGCGCGCTCCAGCCATTCCTTCATCATGGTCTCGCCGATCTTCCGGAAATCAGCCGCAAGCGCATCGCCCGCCGGGCCGACTTCCATGCCGTTTTCCGCCAACTTGCCTTTATACCAATCAGCAAGCTCGGAGGCCTTGCTCCAGCCGCGGTCTTCGGCCGCTTTGGCCTTCTCCATGACGACCGCGCGGGTGGCCTCGTCGAGTGCCTCCCAGGATTTAAGGTTCACGATCACCATGTTTTTCGGCAGCCAGGCCTGGGTGTCGTACCAGTATTTCACATGCTCCCAGATCTTGCGGTCATAGCCAGTGGAGCCCGATGAGATCATGCTCTCAGCAACCCCGGTGGCGAAGGCCTGGCTGAGTTCTGCAGCCTCGATCTTTGTGGGCACGGCCCCCATCAGCTGAGCCAGCCGCGAAGTGGCGGCATTGTAGGCGCGGAACTTCAGGCCTTTCATGTCTTCGGCAGAGTTCACCGGCTTGTTGGTGTAAAGCCCCTGGGGTGGCCACGGCACCGCGTACAGCAGCTTCACGCCCTTGACCTCAAGAACCGCGCTCATGGCCGGCTTTGAGGCTTCATAGAGCTTCTTGGCGTCGTCGAACGAGGTGGCGAGAAACGGCAGGGCATCAATCTCAAAGATCGCATCTTCATTGCCGAGCGCCGAAATCAGACGTTCCCCGATCGGGGCCTGACCGGTCCGCACTGCGCGGAAGATCTCGCCGCCCTTAAACAGCGAGCCGCTGGCATGGGTGACGATCTCAAGCTTGCCTCCGGAGGCTTCGGTGACCTCTTTGGCG
>JBCDIP010000401.1:0-3912 GCA_038748855.1 Pseudomonadota bacterium | reverse complement strand
GGTGTTCCAAAGCTGCATGTGTGTGGTGTCGGTGGCATAACGGATGTTGAGTGGGTCAAACAAAAGGACGCCGGCCCAGTCGCGCTCCACAATATGCTCCACCAGCCGCTGCCAGCGGAATCGGCGCATCTCTTGAAGGTCCGGGCACTCAAGTCCGGCCTCGGCCCATTCCGCATAAGCCAGCGGCGTGGGGCCAATCTCCACGCGGTCATTGTCATCGGGCGTATTGTCCGGACGGCGCCTGGTAGGATCGATCTTCGGATTTGGAATGGAATGCAGAGAAGCGGTCATAAAACCCGCTTAGCATGAACCACGCTGGTGAGGGAAACCCTCAAACGCTCAAGGTGAGAAATTTGCACCCCTCCACCCGTCACCCTCGCCAAGCCAGGGCTGAAATGGCAGACTGTCGCCAAAAGGGAGCCTCTTGCCTCATGTCAGACCGCAAGACCACCGAAGCAGACGTTGCCTACAACGCGCTTAAGCAGGCAGAGCCGAGCTTGCCGGCAAGCTGGTATTATGACCCCGCCCATCACGCACGGGAGATGAAGACCCTGTGGCGCAGCAACTGGCTTTATGTCTGCCGCTCCGACGCCCTGGCCAAGTCCCTCAGCTACCGGACGTTCCAGGTTGGTGACCAGAACATCGTGATCGTGCGTGCTTCAGATGGCGGGCTCAATGCGTTCCACAATGCCTGCCGCCACCGCGGCTCGATCCTGTGCGTCGAGCCCTGTGGGGAACTCCCCTCAAAACTGCTGCTCTGCCCCTACCACCAATGGGCCTATAGCGCAGAGGATGGCCGTCTGGTGCGCACTTCGTCGTTTGCTGAGCCGGAGGGGTTCAACAAGACTGACTATTCGCTCTTTCCCGTGGCCGCAGCAGAATGGCGCGGCTGCGTCTTCATCCATCTGGACGAGAATGCCCGGTTCGCGGCCGGCGAGGTTTTCAACCGTTCGGCGGAGAGCTTCAAGAACTTTCCCCTGGAGACCATGGTGACGGGCCATACCTGGAGCACCGTGATCGGCTGCAATTGGAAGACCTTCTGGGAGAATTTCAACGAATGCCTCCATTGCCCCAATGTGCACCCGGAGCTGGTGGAGTTGGTGCCGCTGTTCACACGCCGCATCATCAACCCGAAAGATGTGCCGGATTGGCCGGCAACCGAAGACAGCACGGACCCGAAGTACCGCGGCGGCATGCGCGCCGGTGGGGAGACCTGGTCATCGGACGGCAAAGCCCAAGGCCATGTGATGGCCAGCCTCTCAGCTCAAGATCTGGAGCGCGGCCACATCTATTGCTCGGTCTGGCCCAACGTCTTTATCGGCGGCTTTCCCGATCATGTGCGCATTGTCAGCATGCGTCCGCTGGGACCGGAAGAGACAGAGCTGACCGCAGAGTGGCTGTTTGAGCCGGAGACCTTGAGCGCGAAGGACTATGACTTGGCCAATGTGGTGGAATTCGGCAAGCTCGTGATGGAGCAGGACGCGGCAGCCTGCGAGCTCAACCAGCGCGGCCTTCACGCCGCCCCACTGGAACAAGGCGTTCTGATGCCAGAGGAGTATATCCTGCACCGCTTCCATAACTGGGTGCGGGAGGGGATTGCGGGAACGTAACGTTCTCCAAGAACAGCCGCTTTTTCCTTCCGTCATCCCCGCGCAGGCGGGGATCTAAAGCCATCTTGGAAGCATGTGGCTTCTGGATGCCCGCCTTCGCGGGCATTACGAAGCTTACCGCACCCTCAAGTTCCCCTCACGGAAACACGGTCGGCGCATCGCCCGCGTGCCACTTAGGGTACTTCTTGAAAATCGCCTCAAAAGAGGCCGACGCCAGAAAACCCTCCAGCCAGGAGATCAGATGCGGCCAGGGCTCGCCATCAAACCAGGCGCGGTCCACATTGGCGAACTGACGCACGAAGGGCGCAATCGCCATGTCCGCCAAACTGGGCTTTGCACCAAACAGGTAAGGCCGAGCGGCCAGCCGCTCATTCAGCTTCACCAGAAACGCCGCCCCTTTGGCCCGTTCTGCCATGGGATCTGCGCCCGCATAGCGGGTGGCATACTTGTAGCGGTCCAGCGCCGTTTTGAACGGCCCATCGCACGCGGCAATGAGAGCGTCCATCTCCTCAGCGCTTCCCTCCTCCGGGATGAGCCAGCCATCGGGATCGTTCTGGCCAAGCGCCCACGCCATCACCTCAAGGCTCTGCTCGATGACGGTGCCGGAGGGCGTGATCACGACCGGCACCGTGCCCTTGGGCGAGGCGCTCAGAAACTCAGGCGCCTTGTCTTTCAGAACGATCTCGCGCAGCTCACACGTGATCCCGCTGGACAACAGCGCCAGGCGCGCGCGCATGGCATAAGGGCAGCGGCGAAAGCTGTAGAGCGTCGGGAGCATCTCGCGCGCGGCGTCACTCATCGCCCTGTCTTTTGGCCGTCAGCGGCTCCTGGCTCAGCTCCGCTCCACTGGCCGCCTTGGTGTGCAGCCATCCGGTCACCGGAAGCAGGATCATGTTGGGCACCAGCAAAGAGCACAGCATGGCGAACTTGTTGAAGAACCCGGTGGTCACCACGCGCCGCTTGCGCAAAAAGCCCTGATAGCCGATCCGGGCCACCGCTTCGGCAGACATGGGGATCGACCATTTCATCAACATGGACTGCTCCATGCCGGCCCGTTTGTGAAAGCCGGTTCGGGTGACCCCAGGGGCCACCGCCGTCACCTGAACGCCTGAGCCTTTGAGCTCAGCCGACAAGGCCTCAGTGAACCGCAGGATGTAAGCTTTGGAGGCATAGTAGACCGACATGTTCGGCCCCGGCAGGCTGCCGGCCACAGAGGTCACGTTGATGATGCCGCCCTTCCCGCACGACGCCATCTGACGGCCATAGATCACCGAGAGTTCAGTAAGCGCGGTGATGTTGAGATTGATCATCTCCACCTGCTCGTCCACATCCAGGGCAAGTGTCTTGCCCATAAGGCCAAATCCCGCATTGTTCACCACCACCTGGGGCGTCAGGCCCAATTCGGCAATCTGTGCGCTCAGCGCCGCTGCCGCGCCGTGCTGGCTCAGATCCATGCCGATACAAATGGGCTCTATGGTGTTTTCGCTGGCAAGATCGCCGGCGACCCGCGACAATTCATTTGCGGTGCGGGCCACAAGGACGAGGCGGAAGCCATCGCGCGCCAATTCGTGCGCAAATGCTTCGCCAATTCCGCCAGATGCCCCAGTGATCAGGGCGACAGGTTGTTGGTCAGACTCTAGGTTCATACTATCTCAGCTTCTCACCGCCCTGCCCTTACCTATATCCTGGTTAAGATTTCGCTGCAAATTCAAGCCTGATAGTGCTGAAACGGAGAGCCTGCGAGCATTCGTCCCAGTGCGATTCTCATTTCGGTCACCAAATTGTGGAGAAACAAACCTACCATTTGCGGTTAATGTTATGTGATCGGGAATGCACATTCGTTGAGGCAAGAATGGACCGTTCCAAAGTTTGGCGCTTTCTCTGGTGTTTAGGTGCTGCGGGCCTGGTGGCTGGGCCGGCGTACGGCCAGACATCGCTGGTGCCCATCGCCCAGCAGGCCCAAGGCGTATGGGCCGATGAAAATGGCGATTCCAATATCAGGATTGAGCCCTGCAGCTCCGGTCTGTGCGGACGGGTGATCTGGCTGAAGAACCCCAATGATGACACCGGACGGCCGAAAACTGATTCCAAAAATCCTGACGAAACCCTACGCACCCGCCCTCTTCTGGGGTTGACGATCATCGCCGGCTTGAAGCTGGACCAAAACGCCGCCAGCTTGAAGGGCCGGGTCTATAACGCAGACGACGGCAAAATCTATGACCTCTATCTCAGCCCCAAAGGTAAAACTATGAAGGTTAAAGG
Organism: Pseudomonadota bacterium; assembly: GCA_038748855.1. GTDB lineage: Bacteria > Pseudomonadota > Alphaproteobacteria > Rhizobiales > CAJQND01 > JAAEUE01. Next base: position 40 of record JBCDIP010000401.1, on the reverse strand, counting down.
TTGTATCTTCAGCGTCTTGTGCGATACCCAGATATGGACG
>JBCDIP010000400.1:0-3921 GCA_038748855.1 Pseudomonadota bacterium | reverse complement strand
GTTTCTCACCGCCGACTTGCGCCACCACAAGCGCAACCTAAAGGATCTGGAGCTTGAGCCATCGTTAGGCGACTGGCTCGGGCAGTGCTATCGCGCGCTGCTTTTGGCGGCGGACAAACCGAGATCTAAGGTCGCCTTGAAGCAGCTTGATCTTGTGCGCGAGGCGTTTGCCTCGGCTGCGCCCATGATCTTCCGCGTTCAGGCAGACGAGCAGGAGAAGGCCGCCGGTATAACCTCAGATCTGGTCAAGTTGAGAGTGGCCCAGGGGTTGGCGGCAGACCGTGAAAAGCTGCTGAGCGCGGAAGTGACCCGAATGCAAGAGCAACTGGAAGAGCTGCAGGTCGATCTTGATCGCGAGCAGAAGGACCATGCCGCCCAGTCGGCATTGGCCGCTCAGCGCCAAAAGCAGAACGAGACGCTTGCCAGGCAGCTTCAGGATCAGCAGACGGAATTCAGCCGCTTAGATGCGCAGATGAAGGACGCGCGCGAGCATTACGAAGCTCAGTCAGCAGGATTGAAGACGTCCTTGGAAGAGTGGCGCGAAAGATCCAGGCATCTCGGTGGACAGCTTGAAGAACTCGACCGCGAAAACAACCGCCACAAGAGCCTTCTGTCGTTGGCACAGAAGCGGGCTGACGCACTTGATGAAACGCCGGTCAGACGTTTGATCAAGCCGGTCCAGGAGCTCATTGCGCGCCAGATCAAAAAGCAACCGGGAGGTAGGAGCCGCGCGCAGCATGAGAAGGTCCGTCGGCAAATCGCAGCGTCCGGTTTTTTTGATCAAGACTACTATCTGGAGCACAATCCGGACGTTAAAGCGGCCGGGGTCGATGCGCTGGATCACTATATAGATCATGGAGGCATCGAGGGGCGGGCCGCCTCGGCCTCCTTTGATTCCGGGCATTACTTGAACGTGAACCCCGCTGTCCGCGAGGCTGGGATGAATGCTTTGATCCATTATCTCAGATTTGGCGCTGAGGAAGGGCGGGAGGCGTACAAAGTCATCGCCCGTGAAAACACCTATGCTCATTGGATCAGCAAGTTCGATTACCATTCCAATCGTGATCGGGCGGCTCTCACTCAGGAGATTGAAGAGCTGGCCCATCGGCCACTGATCAGCGTCGTCGTTCCGGTTTATAATGCGCCTTTGGCCTTGCTTGATGAGGCGATCCGCTCTGTCGTTGACCAGATCTATCCCAATTGGGAACTGTGCATGGCCGATGACTGTTCCAGCGACCCAGAGGTGCGCAATCTGCTTTCCGGCTGGGCTGAACGGGAGCCGCGCATCAAGCTGGTGTTCCGCGAGGAGAATGGGCATATCTGCCATGCGACGAACTCCGCATTTGCATTGGCGGAGGGCGCATGGATTGCGCTTCTCGATCATGATGATGTGTTGCGTGAGCATGCTTTGGCGGAGGTTGCGTTGGAGATAAGCCGACATCCGGATGCCCAGGTGCTCTATTCAGATGAAGACAAGCTCGATGAAAGTGGCAACCGGTATGATCCTTACTTCAAGCCTGACTTTTCCAGAGAGTTGTTCCGTTCACAGAATTATTTCAACCACCTGACCGTTCATAAGGCCGACAACATCCGCCGCGTGGGTGGCTGGCGTCCCGGCTATGAGGGAAGCCAGGATTACGATCTTAATTTGCGGATCGTTGAACAGATCGGTCCGCATGCGATCCGGCACATCCCAAAGGTTCTGTATCATTGGCGCGCTGTTGAAGGGTCCACGGCGCGCACTGGCGAAGAAAAGTCCTATGCGTTCGATGCCGGTTTAAGGGCGCTGGAGGATCATATTGAACGCACAGGGCTCGATGCTTCGGTGATGCCGGCTGCCGAGACGCCGTTTTACCGGCTCAAACTAGCGATCCCCGAACCGGCGCCTTTAGCAAGTTTGATCATTCCCACCAGGGATGGTCTTGAGCTTCTGCGCGGTTGTGTGGAGTCAATTTTCACGCGGACGACGTACGATAAATATGAGATCATTATTGTAGACAATGGCTCCACGGATCAGGGTACGCTGGACTATATGGACGTCCTCTCTGAGCGCCCCAATGTGCGGGTCCTGAAGTATGACAAGCCCTTCAACTATTCAGCAATCAACAATTTCGCGGTGGCTGAGGCGCGCGGGTCGATTGTCGGATTGATCAATAATGACATTGAAGTGATCTCGCCAGACTGGCTGGATGAGATGGTGTCTTGGGCTGTCCAGCCGGAGGTTGGCTGTGTGGGGGCTAAGCTGTTTTATGCCAACGATACGGTTCAGCACGCAGGCGTGGTTTTGGGGTTGGGCGGTGTGGCCGGCCATTCCCACAAACACTTTCCAAGGAACCACGCCGGCTACTTCTTCCGTCTCCAAGTGTTGCAGAACTACTCAGCGGTTACTGCCGCATGCCTATTGGTGAGAAAAGAGGTGTATGACGAAGTAGGTGGTCTCAACGCTGAAGATCTCACCGTTGCATTCAATGATGTGGACTTTTGCCTGAAAGTTCGTGAGGCGGGATACAGTAATGTGTGGAGCCCATTCGCGGAGCTCTATCATTTGGAGAGCATTTCGCGCGGCACTGACGAAAGCCCGGAGCGCATTGAGCGCTTTGAGAAGGAAATCAACTTCATGAAATCCCGATGGGGAACTGAGTTGCGCTCAGATCCGTACTACTCGCCTCACCTGTCCACTGACCGGGAAGATTTCAGCTTCAAGTGTTGACCATGAGTGCCTACAAAATCTTCTTCCTCCACATTCCCAAAACTGCCGGGACGGCCCTCAGTAGAGTGTTTCGGGCTGCCGTTCCCATGGACCGGTACTTTGAGCACATGGAGAGCAGGGTTCCGCTTTTTCATGAAGTGATTGCAGATGGTGAGCCGTTCTTTGTGTCCGGTCATTTCACCTACGAGGTCGTTCAAGGATTGGTTTCAAGGCAGGATGTATATGCGTTGACGGTGTTGCGAGACCCGGTCCAGCAATTGGAATCGCACATTAAATGGGTAAAAGCCTATGGGAACCCTGAAGATCCGGAGAGGTTAGAGCTTATTCCGCCGCCGATCGCTAAGTTGGCTCTGCAATTGTGGGAAAGCGACTTAAACGATGTGAATGATCTGGAGAAGGTTCTTGAGAGCCCTTTAGGTCATCAACTGTTCGACAACTTGCACGTCCGTTACCTCACAAGCGCCAAGGTCCCAAAGGTCAGCCGCAACGAAGCTGAACTGGCGTGCCAGCATATCAGAACCCTCGACCTTTTCTTCGTGGTGGATGATCTGCCTGCAGCGATGGCGCAGCTCAAAGCGCGTTTCACAGACATATGCGAGCTTGAGAACGTCAACCCGTCTATGATCGACGAGAATGTCCAGCCGGAGAACACTCCAGTCATGGACTACCTGCTTGAGAAAACCAGATTCGACCAAGTTTTGTTCGACAGAGCAAAAGAAGACTCAAGGAACAGATTCTTTGATCGCGGACGGGCCTGACCGTCCGCCAGCGCAAGTTCCGCCTTAGGTCTTCTGCTTCTCCAAAATCGCAACCGTTTGGCCGATGTGCAGGGGACCACTGTCGATATATTCCACAATGCGCACGTTCAACAGACTTGCCCATGCAGCGATCTCAGGCCGTTCCAGAAAGGCGGTGATTGGCTTCTTCTGATCAGATTTCACATTCAGAACAGCTTGCTCAAACGCCCTTTTGTGCCGCAGATCGGTCATCTCCAGAAAGGAGAAAACCAACCTGCCGCCAGGCTTTAGAGTGCGGAAGAACTCCTCCATATAGATGAATGAATGCACCTGGACCAAATGCGTGAACACGCTAAAGCAAAACGCCATATCGAAGGTGTTGTCCTTGGCCGGGATCGTCAAGCCCAGGCTCTTCTCAAACTTGTAATTCGCCGGGGTCTTGTTGTCCGCATAGTCAAGAAGCTCCTGGACAAG
>JBCDIP010000399.1:0-3978 GCA_038748855.1 Pseudomonadota bacterium | reverse complement strand
GCAATCAGTTGTTGGCGGCCAAAGCGTTTGCGCTTGCCGGTGTAGCCCAAGGTAGCGAGTGACTGAATGACCGGAAGGTCGCCTTTGCGCGCGCCGTAGCGGCTTTCAAGGCCCCAGATGGCCACAATATAGCGCTTCGGCACGCCATAGCGGGCCTCCAGCTTATCGAGCAGTGCCCTGCGCGCGGCATAGTTCTTCTTGCCGTTGGCAATGCGCACATCTGAGACAGTCTTGTCCAGATAGGCCCAGGCGGTGAGCTTAAACTCCGGCTGAAAAGCTGCCAGCTTGAGCACTTCAGGATTTGGCTTAAGGTTCTTGAACGCCCGGTCCACCACCGCACGAGACACCCCGCGCCGGATGGCCTGCGTGCGCATGGTTTTCAAGTAACGCGCAAATGAGGCCTTGTTGTACGTCCAGCCCTCAGCTTTTGCGGGCGTCGGCACAGCAGCACCGATCAGTCCTGCCCAAACGAGAGCAACCGCAAGAATTGGGAGTATTTTGCTGCGAATCTTCAGCATGAGCGTCTCGCTAGAGTGATAATGAGAAGATTTTTGGGCACACGCCAGAGGTTACCGATCACATTTCGCCAAAAAACTGGGGAAACTTACTCCGCGGCGTCGACCCGGGCGTTCAAAATCTTCTCCCAATCATAGGCGGTTTGCACAATTACATCCAAATCGTCATGTTCTGGCGTCCAGCCGAGCACGGTCCTGGCCTTATCGGCAACCGACACCAGCTCTGGCGGGTCTCCGGCGCGCCGGTCGGCATCCACCACATTGATTTTCTGCTGCAGAACCCGTTCGACAGCGGCAATCGCCTCCAAAACGGTGCACCCATGGCCATAGCCACAATTGAAGATACCACTTTCACCTCCGCCCCGCAGATAGCTCAACGCTGCCAGATGGGCGCCAATGAGGTCGGACACGTGGATATAGTCGCGGATGCAGGTGCCATCTCGGGTGTCATAATCGCGACCGAAAATCTGCATGTGATCGCTGATGCCCAGAGCGGTGCGCATCAGAGCCTTCAGCAAGTGAGTTGCAGCCGGGTTTGACTGACCAGACCGGCCCTTCGGGTCCGCGCCTGCCACGTTGAAATAGCGCAAGGCCACATAGTTGAAATCATGGGCAAAGGCGGTGTCGCGCAACATCCATTCCGTCATCAGCTTAGAGGCACCGTAAGGAGAGATGGGCTCCGTCGGCGTCTCTTCCGTCACAGGACTTACGGCAGGTGTGCCGTAGACCGCTGCGGTGGATGAAAAGATCATGTTCTTAACGCCCGTCTCCACGCAGGTCTCAATCAGGCTGCGCGAGTTCACGGTGTTGTTGTGATAGTAGCCAAGTGGGTCCGACACCGATTCAGGGACCACGATGGAACCGGCGAAATGGACCACAGCGTCCACGCCGTGCTGCTCAATGACCTTCCGCACGGCGGCCTGATCCCCCACATCGGCCTCAATAAACGGCACCTCTTGGGGCACGGCCCACTGGTATCCGGTGGTGAGATTGTCGATTACACACACATCTTGGTCCGCGTCCAAAAGCGCGAGCACCATATGGCTGCCAATATAGCCTGCGCCGCCAGTCACCAATACGCTCATGTCTTCAACCTGTCCTTTTTCGGGTTCAGATTACGGGCCCTTAACCCCATCAGGCGTAATAACATCGTCACCCAAATGGTCTTAGGTGCGGTCTGTTTACAATTGGTTAACCCACTGTTTCAGATTTGCATGACCGAACTTGGACAGCCCACGTAAGGAGTGGCCCCATGCCCCGACCGATCAAAACCGCCGTCTTTCCCGTTGCCGGGCTCGGCACCCGTTTCTTGCCCGCCACAAAGGCTATGCCCAAGGAAATGCTGACAATTGTGGACCGCCCGGTGATCCAAGTGGCAGTGGATGAGGCGCGGGAGGCCGGGGTTGAGCATTTCGTGTTTGTGACCGGGCGCAACAAGGGCGTGATCGAGGATCACTTCGACAAGCAGTTCGAACTGGAGGAAACCTTGGCGGCCCGAGGCAAAACCGAGCAACTCGACATCCTAACCAGTGATTTACCCCAGGCCGGCCAAGCCAGCTTTACGCGCCAGCAAGAGCCGCTGGGGTTGGGCCATGCGGTTTGGTGTGCCCGAAAGTTGGTGGGCGATGAGCCTTTTGCACTTGTCCTGCCCGACATGCTGATGAAAGGCACGCCCGGCTGCCTGTCTCAGATGACCAGGACCTACGAGGAGCGGGGCGGCAACATCATTGCCGTTGAAGAAGTGCCGGAGGACCAGGTGTCCAGCTATGGCATCGTCGGCGTCGGCGAAGCCCTGTCCGACAGCTCGTTCACCATCACCGAGATGGTGGAGAAACCTCCCCGCGAGGAGGCTCCGTCCAACTACATCATCTCAGGGCGCTATATCCTGCAGCCTGAAGTGTTTGCCGAAATCGAGGCCCAAGAGCCGGGAGCCGGCGGGGAAATTCAGATCACGGATGCCATGATCCGCCTGATGGCACGCCAGGACTTCTTCGGCGTCAAGTTTGACGGGACCACGTATGACTGCGGAAACAAAGTCGGCTTCCTGATGGCCAATGTGGCCTATGGGCTCGACCGGCCCGACATTGAGCCGGAATTCCGCCAAGCGCTCAACGAGCTGTTAGGCGCCGGTTAGTCCTTCAGACATTGGCTCACGTAAATCATGAAATGATCGACCGGCTCGGTCTCCATCTCAGGATCCTTGCCCGTATCATCCCAAACCCGAAGGCGCACGGCGTCCTTCGCATAGGGCTGCGCGATGAAGGCGGCGGCTTCGCCTTCATCCATCGGCCCACCCTGAATTCTGAGGCTGTGCACTGAAGCGGGCGACAGCTTGGCAAAATAGTCGGGATCCGTGGCACAGAGATAGCGCTTGGCATCCACGTGCATGCGTACCGGCTCGGTGACTTCCGGTCCGAAATGGGTTTTCAAAAAGGCTTCGCCCAAATTCTCGTGGAACCGATCTTCATTGTTTATCAGCGCTTCTTCAAAATCTTTTTCCAGAAGATGGCCAATATCGTGGAGCAAGGCCGCCGCGATAAGCGACGCTGGCGCGTTCTCCGCTTCCGCCAGAGCCGCACATTGCAGAGCATGCTGGCGTTGGGTCACCGCCTCTGAGCCATAAAGATCAGAGCCCTTCTTATCGATCATACTTTCAATTTGTGTGATGAGGCCCACAGCCGTCTCCCGCATCTTGCTCAAAAAATTTGTCCCAGGGCGCAGAACCTATCGCGGAATTGTGACGAGTCCAATGCATAACACCGCATTTTTGTTATAACAGGCCCATGATTTTCGACGGCTTTGAGCTCGAATTTAGGGAGGTTCCCCGAGGCCGGTTGCGGGTGCGCCGTGGCGGCACCGGACCGGCCGTGCTGCTGCTGCACGGCAACCCCCAAACCCACGCCATGTGGCACGCGGTGGCGCCAGTCCTGGCAGAGCGCTACACGGTGATCTGCCCCGATCGTCCCGGCTACGGTGCTTCGTTCAAGCCACCCGCCAGCGCCGATCATGCGGCCTATTCCAAGCGCGCCATGGCCGCCGACATGGCCGCTCTTATGGAGAGCCTTGGCCATGCCGAATACCTGGTGGCGGGGCACGATCGCGGGGCGCGGGTGGCTCACCGCTTGGCGCTGGATTTCGCTGCCCAGGTGCGCTCGCTGGCCTTGCTCGACATTGTGCCCACACTGGAACACTTTGAGCGCGCGGATATGGCCTTCGCCATGGGCTATTACCATTGGTTCTGGCTGGCCCAGCCCCATCCGTTCCCCGAACGCCTCATCACCGCTGCGCCCGACGACTGGTTTAGAGCCCACACGTCGCGCGAGCCGAAGGATGACGACTTCTTTCACCCCGAAGCTCTAGCCGACTATTTGGACGCGGTGCGCACGCCTGAGATGATCACCGGGATGTGCGAAGACTATAGAGCCGCCGCCGCCATAGACCTGGTCCATGACCGGGCGAGCCG
>JBCDIP010000398.1:0-3985 GCA_038748855.1 Pseudomonadota bacterium | reverse complement strand
CCCAAGAGAGTGGCCACTGCCGCAATTGTGACCGGAGAGAGCCACGCGGCGAGGCCAACCTCGGTGCCGCCACTCTGATTGGCGGAAAACACTAGGAACGCCACGATCCAGGAGCGGATGGCGAAGAGCTCGCCGGTGTGAAGCGCGTAGCAGATCGACCATGTTACGGCCGTGCGGTTTGAGAAGACTTTACTGATGGCCCTGAACGGCATGGAAATCGCCCCAGGATCGGAGGACGGGAGGGCAAAGAAGATGATGAACCCCGAGGCAACCGCGCATGCCGCGCCGAACATGAAGACGGCCGGCCAGCCGGAGACCATGAAGATACCGTCAGCCACCAAATAGGAGAGGGCGGCGCCAAAGCCGAACATGCCGGTGTACCAGCCCGTGGCGCGCACGAAGAGGCGGCCCTCAATGTGATCGCCCAACGCTTTGAGGCCCGGCATATAGGTGCCGCCCACGCCGGCACCGATCAGACCGTTATAGAACGAGGCGCTGGCCGGGCCTTCCGCCATGAAGGCAAATCCCAAGGCTCCGGCCGCACTTAAGCAGGAGGAGAAGAGGTAGATCCGGCGCGGGTCAATCCGGTCGCTCAAAATGGTGAGCACGGGCACAGACAGGGTGTAGCCCACAAAGAAGGCGGCGCTCACCGACCCACCCTCGGTGCTGTTCATGGCCCAGATCTCGGTGAACTCCGGCAGCAGGGCTGGGTAGGCGGCAAAGCAGATCATCGAGAGGCTGTGGGCCACACAGGCTGCAACGATCATCCCGGTGGCCGAAAGCTGCGGTTTCATCGTCTCAGTCTGCCGCTTTGGAGATCCGCGCCCGTCCACTGATCTCAGGGATTTGCGCCAAAACCGCCCCGGCGATCACCAGGGCCGCGCCCACAATATGTCCCGGCAAAACCTCAGCTCCGAACAGAGCGGTCATCAGCACCACGTAGAACGGCACCATGTTGTGATGCATTCCGGCAACTGTAACGCCAAGCTCACGGGAGGCCCAGAACCACAAGGCCATGGAGAGGGCGAGCGAGCCCAGACACACCCAGGCGAGGATCAGCAGGCCATTGGCCGAGAGGTCAAGGCGGACCTCAGCCAGCCCTAAGGGCAGGCAGAACGCGAATATGACGAAGGACACATAGCCGGCCGCCAGCATGGTGATGCCGGCCTGGGCCGTGGGCGCAAGGTTTGCAAAGCGGTGGAGACTCTCACGGGTGTACCAGGCAAAGAGAAAGACGCCGGCCAGTATGAAGATTTCTCCGCCGTTGAACTCCACAATGCCGGTCTGGCCCGCCAAGGCGCAGACTGCCCCGCCTGCAAGGGCTAGCGCAATGGCGGCGCAGAGCTTGATGGTGATCTTCTCCGTTCCGGCTGCAAATCCGACGATTGCAGAGCATAAGGGCAAGGTGGACACAATAACCGATGCGGTGATGGGGTGGGTCATGCTTTGGCCGATGACAAACAAGAGGGTGGCCAAGCCTAGCCCCACACCGCCTACGAAGACGATGTCATAGCTGCTCTTCAGGGTCAGGCCCTTCAGTGCGCCCATGGCTGCAGCGGCCAGCAGGAGGCCTAAGGCTGGGATGACGGTTCTGGCCACCGACATGAGCACCGGGTCCCAGCTCTCCAGCAGCAGCGCAAGCAAAGGAAACTGGGTGGCCCAGGCGGCCATCGCCAAGAACCCGATAATATTACCTGTCACCCGCCCCGACATCAGTGGCGCCGTCTCCCGCAAGAACGAACGAGGCAACTTAGAAGCTATTCAGACGCTTGCACAGTGGGAATTGAGGGGGCCTATGGAGCCTCGTCATATAGTATGCAGTCGTCCGGGAGCGCCACCCAGTGGTGCTTACGCTTGGCCCACACATGGCGCTCGGGCTGAGGGAATTCAGGATCAGCGAAGCAGCCGACGGCGATGACAATGCGACCTGGGGCAGCCTCCAAGGTCCAGTAAAGCGTTGTCCCGCAGTCAGGGCAGAAGTTCATGGACAAGGTGTTTCCGCTGTCCGCGCCGCGTCTGAAGGTCTTAGGCGTGCCGGAGAAAAGCTCCACCTGATCTGCTTGGAAGAAGGACGTGACGCCGAAGACACTGCCGGTGCGTTTCTGGCAATCGGTGCAGCTGCACGAACTGACCCGCTCCGGTTCGCCGGTGGCGGCAACCTGCAGGTCGCCGCAGGCGCAGCTTGCGATGCGTTTGATCAAGGTCGACATGGGCGCCTGTCCTTTCGTCGTTTGGCGGTTAAACGATCATATCCGCCAGAGCGTTGGGATGGTGGGTAATCTGCTCATATCCGTCTTCGGTGACGATGAAGCTGTCGCCCACTTGGGCGCGGAAGGTAGGGGCGTGGGTGACCGAGCCATCCACGGCGAACACCATTCCGGGCTCCAGCACCGTTTTGTCGCCGAACACCAGCTGCGGCGTCTCCAAGAAGCTGAACCCCGTAGCCCTACCGCAGCGGAAGGGGTAGGCATAGCCGGCTGACTGGATGACCTCCGCATAAGCCGCATGGAGCTCTTCGGCGGTGACGCCTGGCCTCAGCTGGGCGAGCGCTGCGGCCTGGCTGTCTAGCGCTACCTTATAGACGGTCTCTTGGGTTTTGTCGGCGATCTCGCCCACCCAGAACGTGCGGTCGAAGCCCAGCTTGAAGCGGTGAAAGTTGGTCATGCCGCAAAAGCATAAGAACACCGGCTCGCCCCGCTTCATCTTGCGCGTTGATGCCCGGTGATGCGGCATGATGATGTCGCGGCCGGAGGCCATGATCTGCAGGAAGTGTGTGTTGGGCGACATGCGCGTATCGTCATAGTGCGCGCTCAGCAGCCGTGCGGCGGCGCGGGTTCCGGCATTGGAAGTGGCGAGCGCCACCTCGAACTCGGCCACATCGTGCCCGATGGCGTCTCGCCCGGCCTGCATCATGGCGCCGGCCACTTCGCCCGCGTGGCGTGCCAGTTGCAGCTCTTCGGCCGACTTGATCCGCCTGAGGGCAGCCACAAGAGGGGCCAGATCGGTGAGGGTCTGATCAGTGGCCACCTCGTCAATGTAAGCGCGTACAAGTGGCGGCATCTGGTGGTGCTCCAGAGCAATGTGCCCTGTGCCGGCGAGGAGCCCTGGCAGCGCCTCGCGCCATTCCTCGCCCATCCCATCGTTCCAGGGCTCGACGCGGTCCACCTTGGCCGCTGCGTCGGCCATCTCCAACTCCATGGTGGGGGTGATGAGGACGCTCTGACCCTCGCGCGGCACGGCCAGGAGGGTGGGGCGGCCGAAATCCATGTGGAGATAGTCATAATAGCCACTGAAGTAATAGACGCTGTCTTCGTCGGTGATGAGGGCAAGGTCGATGCCGGTTTGACCCAGGCGCACCCTCAGCGCGGTCATGCGCCGTTCAAACATCGTCGGTGTGACTTTATGTATAGACATATTCTCTCAAGCGATGGGCAGCACGTTGGTGTACTTTACCTGATTGAGGGCAAACGACGATTCAATTGAGGAAACCCCGTCAATGCGGGTGAGGGTGGTCTTCAGGAACCGCTCATAGGCTTCCAGGTCTTCTGCCACGACGCGCAGGAGATAATCGCGCGAGCCGGTCATCAGGTAGCATTCCAGAACCTCTGGATACTTGGCGATCTCCGCATCGAAGTGTGTCATCACCTCTTCGCGCTGATGCTCAAGCTTTACCGACACGAAGACGGACACTGGTAACCCCACGGCCTTCTGGTCCACCAGGGCCACATAGCGAGAGATGATGCCTTCGCGTTCCAATCGTTTCAGGCGCCTGAGGCAGGGACTAGGTGAGAGACCGACCCGTTCGGCCAGCTCCTGATTGGTGTAGCGGCCATTCTCCTGAAGCAGGGCGAGGAGCTTTCTGTCAATCTGATCTAGGGTGGACATCGCAATATTCTCAGCGTTATGGGGCTCAGATTAGCCAATCATGCTAATTTGCTTTGCGCGGTTGGCATATTTTGGCAGGATTAGCCGAGGCCCATAGCGT
>JBCDIP010000397.1:0-4000 GCA_038748855.1 Pseudomonadota bacterium | reverse complement strand
TGCTGGGCACGCGCCAGTCCGGGCTGCCGGAGTTTAGGGTGGCCGATCTGGCGGTGCATGGCGAGCTTCTGGCCGCCGCTCGGGACGATACTGGTCTAATCCTGAATACCGACCCCAACCTCACATCACCGCGGGGCGAGGCGCTGCGCACTCTGCTCTATCTTTTTGAGCGGGACGAGGCGATCAGATTGCTGAGCGCCGGCTAACCATGAGCTCCCCATTGCAAATCCTCGTGGACGGCGATGCCTGCCCTGTGAAGGAGGAGGTTTACAAAGTGGCCTGGCGCATGGAGATCCCGGTGATCCTTGTCGCCAACAGCTACCTGCGCATTCCCGATCATCCGCTCATCAGCCGCGTGGTTGTGGGTGATCAGATGGACGCGGCCGACGATCACATTGCCGAACTCGCCAACGCGCAGAGCCTGGTGGTGACCGCCGACATCCTCTTGGCCGAGCGCTGCATCAAAGCCGGTGCCACGGTGCTTTCGCCCACCGGCAAGCCGTTCACCGCAAACTCCATTGGGGCGGCCGTCGCCACCCGGGCCATCATGGCGGATCTGCGCGCCGGTGGCGAAAACGTGGGCGGTGCCGCCCCCTTCACCAAGGCCGACCGCTCGCGCTTCCTCTCCGCGATGGACACTGCACTTGTGCGAATGCGTAAAAGCAGCTGACCCCAATATCCTGTTGATCACGCGCAAGCTCGCCGTTTTTGACGCTACACTCAGCAAAAGCAAGGCGATTCGGGCCTTCTGGATCGCCTTGGCGAAAGGCGGAGATGCATGGACCAGTATTTTAGCTCCCAAACCCTCCACACTCTCATGGCCAAGCTCAATGAGTGGCTTGCGGCCAGCGGACTGTCCTTGGAGGGCGGCCTGTGGATCTGGGCTGTGGTGCAGCTCGCCGTCTTGGCCGTGGTTTTTGGCGTGGCCCGGTTCATTACCGGCCAGTTGGCACCGTTTGTTGAGGCAAAGCTCGCCGAGTCAGAAGAAAAGTCCAGGCTGCAGCGGTTCCTGGTCCTTGCCTCCAGCAAACTGCACTACATCGTCTTCCTGTTCGGATTGTGGATCGCGATTGCGATTATGCGCGCCGCCACGTGGCCCAGCCGCAGCCATTTCCTCTCCATCGTCGCAAGCTTGGTGACCGCCTGGTTGGTGATCTCTTTCACCTCCAGCCTGATCCGCAACAAGACGCTGGCCAAGATGATCGCAACCGTTGCCTGGATCATCGCCGCGCTCAACATCTTCGGCATTCTGGACGATGCCATCGTGCTGCTGGACAGCCTGGCCATCGTTTTGGGTCAGGTGCGGGTCTCTGCGCTGCTGGTCATCAAAAGCCTGATTATCTGCTCCCTGCTCATCTGGGCCGCCTTGGCGCTCAGCCGCTTTGCTGAAGAGCGGCTGGCGAAAGTCGAAGACCTAACGCCGTCGGTACAGGTGCTTACGGGCAAGATCCTCCGGATCGCCCTGCTGGCCGTTGCCGTGCTGACAGCGCTGAACGTGGTGGGCATCGATCTCACAGCGCTCGCGGTCTTCTCCGGCGCCCTTGGCCTTGGCATCGGTTTCGGTCTCCAGAAAATCGTCTCCAACCTGATCAGCGGCATCATCCTGCTGTTAGACAAGTCGATCAAACCGGGCGATGTGATCGAGATCCAGACGGTGTCGGGAACCAAATATGGCTGGGTGGAGCATTTGGGCGCTCGCTACACGTCGGTGCGTTCGCGTGACGGCACCGATACTCTTTTCCCCAACGAGATCTTCATAGCCTCACCCGTCACCAACTGGTCGCACGGAGACCGGCGGATCCGCCAGCGGCTCTCCATCGGAGTTTCCTATGATGCCGATGTGGAAAAGGCCATGGAGCTGTGCAAGGAGGCGGCCAGCGAGTTTGACCGTATTCTCAAGTCCCCTCCACCGGTCTGCCTGCTGATCGGCTTTGGGGAGAGCTCGATCGATCTTGAGCTGCGGTTCTGGCAGGCGAACCCGGAAGGCGGCCTGCGCAATCTCGCCTCCCAGGTCTACGTGTCAATTTGGAAGAAGTTCAAGGCAGAGGGCGTGGAGATCCCGTTCCCGCAGCGCGATCTGCATTTGCGTTCAACGGGGGACCTGAAGGTGACCGCTGGGGATCCGCCGTCAGAGCCGGCGGACAAGGCGGCGTAAGCGCCCCACCCTCCGTCATCCCCGCAAAAGCGGGGACCCCGGTCGGCTGGCTCAAAGCCCGCGACCCCTGGGGCCGGATCGTTTGCTCGCGCAATATTCCGGGATGGGGAGTGAACAACATGGCATGGCCGGGAAAAGAGCTGGTGCGACCGGCGGGACTTGAACCCGCATGACTTGCGTCGACAGATTTTAAGTCTGTTGTGTATACCAATTCCACCACGGTCGCGAGATCAGCACTCAGCCTACATAGCGGCGATTACAGCTTCACGAAAGCCCTGATTAGCTCCGGTGAAGATAAGATTGAAGTGGCCGACCCCTTGGCCGCGTCCTTGCGAAAGCGAGGACCCAAGCAAGCCAGCAGCAAGCTCCGAGCAATGGGCCCTCGCGTTCGCAAGGGCGCGGAGCCTTAAGCTCAACGTAGTTCGCTTCAACGCCTTTGCAGGCCGGCGGCTGTGAAGCCTCCATCCACGTTCAGCGTGTGCCCGGTAATGAACGAGGCATCCTCAGACAAAAGGAAGGCAATGGCGCCCGCCACTTCTGACGGCGGAGCATAGCGCGCCTGGGGCACAAGCCGGTTCCAGACGCTGCGGGTTTCTGCATCATGAATCTGGGCCACCATCTTTGTCTCGATCGGCCCTGGGGCAATGGCATTCACCCGAACCCCCTGCTCGGCCAGTTCCACAGCCATAACCTCGGTCATGTTGATCACCGCCGCTTTTGAGGGACCATAAGCCACCCGGTCGACGCTGCCCCGATTGCCCGCCACCGAGGCCAGGTTGACGATCGCCCCCTTCTCCATCCGGCGCGCCGCCTCGCGGGCGCAGATAAACGAGCCCACCACGTTCACATTCAGTATCTTGCGGAACAGGTCGGGCGAGGTTTCCATCACCGTAATAGCCGCAGCGATACCGGCACTGTTCACCAGGCCAGCAAGCGGCGGCCACCCGTCCAGCAGCGCATCGAACGCTGCGGAAACTGCAGCTTCATCGGTTATGTCGCAAGACTGATGGCGCACTCTCTCTCCGCTCAGCGCGGGTTCGGCGAGATCTATGATCCCGACATGAAGGCCGTCCGCAAGCAGCTTCTCGGCGGCTGCTTCGCCAATGCCCGACGCACCGCCGGTGATGATAACGGAGTTCATCCGGTGGCGCCGTCACGCAAGGGGGGCGTGAACTGTAGGCCCATGTCCCAGGGCAGATAGATCCACGTGTCCTGGCTCACCTCGGTGACGAAGGTGTCCACCAGCGGCTGGCCCTCCGGTTTCACATAGATGGTGGCGAAGTGGGCCTTGGGCAGCATCTCGCGGACGACACGGCCCGTTTTGCCCGTGTCCGCCAGGTCATCAACGATCAAGACGCCTTCGCCATCCTTGCCATCAATGCCGGGCGTGCTGGTGTTGATCTCTTTCAGGACATTGATCTCACCCTGCGTGCCATAGTCATAGGAGGCCACACACACCGTTTCGATAACGCGGATACCCAACTCGCGGGCCACAATGGCCGCGGGAACCAGGCCGCCGCGGGTCACCGCAATCACCGCGGTGAAGGGTCCTGAATCGGAGAGCCGCCATGCCAGCGCGCGGGCATCCCGGTGCAATTGCTCCCAAGACACAGGAAACCCGTGCTGATAGCGCTCTTCCACATTGGCGGCCTGTTTTCCCGTGCTCATGTCCACACCCTGACATTTGGTTGCGTTTTCAGTTGGTCCGCCATTTCCTCAACGGCGTTGGCAGCAGCATCCACCGCGGCCTGATCCTTGGAGCGCACGACGATGTTGGAGGCAAACCGGCCATTGTCCTCAAACGGATAGCTGCCAATTGACACATCCGGGAAGTGCTGCTGGATC
>JBCDIP010000396.1:0-4006 GCA_038748855.1 Pseudomonadota bacterium | reverse complement strand
GGCCTTGCCGATGCCGGCTGGCCCGCCGAGGATCCAGGCATGGTGCATGCGCCCGGAGAGGTAGGCATCCAGGAGACGCTGCTCTGCCGCCTCGTGGCCCCTCAGGGTGCGCGTCAGGCGGGGGTGGAGCGGCTCTAGCTCTTCTTCTGGGGTGTCGGCCATGGACTTGGCTTTAAGCCTTCAGAAGGCTCGTTTCAACCGCGTTCCATATGGCGCTGGATATCTCTTCAATGCTCCCCGACGCGTCGATCACCACGCAGCGGTCCTTGAACCGCTCTGCCAGCTCCAGGAAGCTCTCCTGCAGCCGCTGGTGGAAGGCGAGGCCCTTCATTTCGAACCGGTTGGCATCGCCGCGTGCATGGGCGCGCGCAAGGCCGGTTTCAGGCGCAATGTTGAGGATGAGGGTGAGGTCTGGGTCCGTGGGCCCCACGACCTGGGCATGGACCGCATCAATCATCTCCATGGCCACGTTGCCCGCAAGGCCCTGATAGGCCCGGGTGGAATCGGCAAACCGGTCGCACAGCACCCAGCTGCCCGCCTCCAGAGCCGGGCGGATGGTGGTGCGCAGATGATCATCGCGGGCGGCATAATTCAGCAGGGCTTCAGCTTCCGGCGACCACCGGTCTGCATCCCCTGAGATGAGAAGGTCGCGCAGGAGTTCAGCCTGAGGCGCCCCGCCTGGCTCACGGGTTTGCACCACGGTGATCCCTCGCGCCGTCAGCGCTTCGGCCAGGAGGCGCACTTGGGTGGATTTACCCGCCCCCTCGCCTCCTTCGAAGGTGATGAATTTGCCTGATGTCATTAAAGGGGCGTCACCCGCCGAAGATCATGAACTTCAGCGTGTCCAGCGCGCGCTTCCATTGGCGTTGATCTTCTTCAACGCTGTTGACCACGAAGAGGGGAACTTCGCTCACCTCCGAGCCGGCGACGGCAAAGCGCAGTCTTCCAATCTGTGTGCCTGGCTGCACGGGGGCTTGGAGCGGGCCGTCATAGACCACTTCTGCGCGCACCGACTTGCGCTCATCTGGCGTGAGCATGACGCGCACCGGCTCTTTTGACATGAGCTGCACCCAGTTTTCCGTGCCGCCCCAGACCCGGGCATGGCCCACCACCTGGCCGCGCTGGAACAGAACAAAGCTGCGGAACCGGCGGAAGCCCCAATCGAGCAGCTTGCGCGCCTCCACCCGGCGGGCCTTGGATGACTTCATGCCGGCAATCACCATGATCAGGCGGCGACCGTCACGCACCGCAGAGGCCACCAAGCCATAGCCCGCCTCGCGGGTGAACCCGGTCTTCAGACCATCTGCGCCGATGTTCATGTAGAGCAGCGGGTTGCGGTTGCCTTGCGTGATCTTGTTCCAGGTGAACTCTTTTTCGCTGTAATATTTGTAGTATTGGGGAAGCTCGTAAATGATGTGGCGGGCGAGCTTGGCCAGCTCACGGGCCGTCATCTTGTGCTCTGGATCGGGCAAACCGGTGGCGTTCTTGAAGACCGACTTTTCCAGACCGATCTCCCGCGCCCGCTTGGTCATGGCTTCGCCGAAGGCTTCCTCGGTTCCGGCCAGGCCTTCCGCAATGGCGATGCAGGCATCGTTGGCCGATTGCACGATCACCCCGCGGATCAGGTCTTCCAGGCGTAAATCTGTGTTCACCTTGGCATACATGGTGGAGCCACCTGATGTGGCGCCGCCGCGTCTCCAGGCGTTTTCGGACACGAAGAACTTGTCGTCCAAGGTGAGTTGATTGCCCTTTAAGGCCTCAAACACCATGACCATGGTCATCAGCTTGCTCATGCTGGCCGGCGGCATCAGCGCATCGGGGTTCTTTTCAAACAGAACCTCGCCGGTGCCCGCATCGATTAAGATGGCGTGCCGCGCCTGGGTGGAAAACCCCTGCGCCAGCGCCGTGTTCGCGGCGAAGATGATGAGAATAAGGGCGGTCAGAGCGCCGATGAAGGGATTTTGCAAGGTGCGGATCATGGCGCATGGTCCCCTTTGGATCAGACAAGTCATGGGGCCACAATAACGTGCCCGCTCACAGATTAAAACCTCTGGAGCGCTTCCGAATACCTCACGAAGACGTAACCGGTCACAACGAAAAAAGGCCACCTGAGAGTGTCAGGTGGCCTTCTTGTTTGGTTTTGTTGGGTCCAGGTCCCGCCTATTCGGCCGGGGCCTCGGCAGCTGCTTCAGCGCCTTCAGCCGCTTCGGGGCTCGGCAGGGCCTCGGCTGCAGCTTCATTGGCGCGGTCCTGCTCTTCCAGGATCAAGCTATCGCGGCGGTCGGCCACTTGCTTGAACTTGGTCAGCATGCCGCCGGTACCAGCCGGGATCAGGCGGCCCACAATGACGTTCTCTTTCAGGCCTTCCAGGGTGTCCACCTTGCCGTTCACCGAAGCTTCGGTGAGCACGCGGGTGGTCTCCTGGAACGAGGCGGCGGAGACGAACGAGCGGGTCTGCAGAGACGCCTTGGTGATGCCCAGCAGCACCGGTGATCCGGTGGCCGGCTCCAAGCCTTCTTCTTCCAGCTTGCGGTTCATTTCCTTGAAGTCTACCCGGTCAAGCTGCTCGCCTTTCAGCCAGCTGGAGCTGCCCGGATCTTCAATTTCCACCTTCTGAAGCATCTGGCGGACAATCACCTCAATGTGCTTGTCGTTGATGCCCACGCCTTGCAGGCGGTACACGTCCTGGATTTCGTTGACCAGATAGGTGGCCAGCTCTTCCACGCCGTTAATCGCCAGAATGTCGTGCGGTGCCGGGTGACCGTCGAGCAGGTATTCACCCTTCTCGATGAAGTCGCCCTCCTGAACCGGAAGGTGCTTGCCTTTCGGGATCAGATATTCCGCGGGCTCCATGCTCTCGTCTTCAGGCACAATGCGGATCCGGCGCTTGTTCTTATAGTCGCGTCCGAACTCAACGCGGCCGGAAATCTCCGCGATGATCGCATGGTCCTTCGGCCGGCGGGCCTCGAACAGTTCCGCCACACGGGGCAGACCACCGGTGATGTCCCGGGTCTTGGCGCTCTCGGTCGGGATACGTGCAAGCACGTCGCCGGCCTTGATGTCGTCGCCCGGATCAACCGACAGAACCGCATCCACCGACAAGAGGTAGCGGGCTTCACCGCCGCGGGCGAGCTTTTGCACTTCGCCCTTCTTGTCCTTGATGGTCATGGCCGGCTTCAGGTCGCCGCCACGCGGGCTGGACCGCCAGTCCGTGATCACGCGGTTGGTGATGCCGGTCGCCTCATCGGCCACTTCGCTCACCGATACACCTTCCACCAGGTCTTCGAACTCAAGCGTTCCGTCAACCTCGGAAATGACCGGACGGGTGTAGGGATCCCAGTCCGCCAGACGCGTGCTGCGTTTCACCGTGTCGCCATCGTCCACGTAGAGACGTGCACCATAGGGCACCTTGTGAGTGCCGCGCTCGTTGCCGTTATCGTCCATCACCGCAATCACGTTGTTGCGGCCCATGGCGATCAGGCGGCCGGAGCTGTCCTTGACGATGTTGCGGTTTCTGATCTCGATCTTACCGTCGTGAGCAGATTCCAGGAACGATTCATCAAGCACCTGTGCCGTACCACCAATGTGGAAAGTGCGCATGGTGAGCTGCGTGCCCGGCTCCCCGATGGACTGCGCGGCGATAACGCCCACAGCTTCACCGAAGTTCACCGGCGTACCGCGGGCAAGGTCACGGCCATAACACTTGGCACAGACACCCAGCGCGCTTTCGCAGGTGAGTACAGAGCGGATTTTCAGCTCGGTGACGTTGGAGCTGTCGATCTTCTCAACATGCTCCTCGGAGATCTCGTCGTTCCGACCGACGATCAGCTCGCCTGTGGTCGGATCGTGCACATCTTCAGCCGCGGTACGGCCCAGCACACGCTCGCCGAGAGAGACCACAACCTCACCGGAATCCACCGCAGCGCGTGCGGAGATACCGCGGTCGGTGCCGCAGTCGTCTTCCATGATGATGCAGTCTTGCGCCACATCCACCAGGCGGCGGGTC
>JBCDIP010000395.1:0-4025 GCA_038748855.1 Pseudomonadota bacterium | reverse complement strand
GGCTTAAAGTAAAGGGGGTCGCTTCAGCTCGGATGCCTCTGATGGGCGTGGCCAAGCAGTTCCAGGGTTCAGCGCTCGGCGCCGCCCTTGGTATTGCGGCCATCGATGCTGTCAGGCAGCATCACGCCACCACGGGTACCCGTCTGGCGGAGCTCTCTTGGGTTTTGGAGGACAACATGGCCATCCGGGGGATCATCGAAGGCTTGAACGCCAAGCCCTATAAGCGCTACCGGATCTATGAGCGCGTGCTGTGATTGAGAAAGTCAGATATGACGCCCTGGTGATGGCGGCAGGGCGGGGGCCATCCGATCCCATGGCCACAGCCTTTCACGTGGACCACAAGTGTTTGGTGCCGGTGGCCGGCACGCCTATGCTGGCGCGCGTTACGGATGCCCTGTTGAAGTGCCCCTATGTGGAGCACATTTCCATTTCGATTGATGATCCCGAAGCGGTACGGACGGCTTTGGGTCCGGGGCCGGCCATTGAAATCGTCCCGTCTTCCTCATCTGCGCCCGCTTCTGTGCTGAGCGCCCTGAAGAGTCCCAACACCCAATGGCCTGTCTTGGTCACAACAGCTGATCATGCGCTTTTGACCCCCAAGATCGTCTCCCATTTCCTGCAGATGGCCGCCGGCACGGGCGCCGATCTGGCCGTGGGGCTCGCCACCCGGGACACCATAACCGCCGAGCTCCCTCAGACACGCCGCACCTACATGAAGTTCTCTGATGTGGCCGTCTCTGGCTGCAACCTGTTTGCGATTAACTCAGAGGCGGGGCTGAATTTCGTGCGCTTCTGGCAGCAGGCCGACAAGAACCGCAAGAAGCCATGGAAGCTCATTGGCGCATTTGGCATGGGTGCACTCACATCCTGGATGACCGGGGGCATGAGCCTGGAGCGCGCATTTGAACTGGCTTCCACCAAACTGGGCGCTAACGCCGTCCCAGTGCTGCTGCCGTTCGCCACGGCGGCTGTGGATGTGGACAAGCCGGAAGACAAGGAATTGGTGGAACAATTGCTCTCACAGAGACCTGAGGAGCCGTAGCGCTAGCCGCTCACCAGTTCGCCACCACCTGCCGTGCATGCTGAAGATCGGCTGGGAAATCAACCTCTGCCCACTCATAGTCGTCAAAGGCGTGGGCGCGCACATCCACAATCTTGCTGAGGCCGGCCACAGCGGTCACAAACCACTGTTTTAGCCCTTGGGGCCCTCGCACCATGCTGTCGAGCACGTCGGCATATTTCTGGCCACCGTCTCCGCGGAACAGGTAGAAGCCAATGGCTTCTGCATCCACCGCTTCCAGGGGCAGCCGCTTGCCGATTTCCGTGACGCGTTCTGCGTCCATCATCACCTTCATATCGTCGGCGTCGTAGCTCTCTTTGTGGTTGATCGCGACGGTCACCTCCGCCTGCGGCGCACTCAACAGGTGGGCCACCAGGTCAGCCTTGAAGATGTTGTCGCCGTTCACCTGAATGAAATCGCCGGTCATCTCATGCCGCGCCATCCAGCAGCTCGCAAGGTTGTCGGAGACGCTGTAGAACGGATTGAACACCGTGCGCACCTGAATGCCGAGGTCTGATGAAATTTCCTTCAAGGCGGTTTCCATCAAGCCGTCGCCATATCCGGTGACAACCACAAACTCCTTAATGCCGCAGGCGACAAAGGCATCAATCTGACGGCCGATCAAAGAGCGGCCGCCGACGTCGAGAAGGGCCTTGGGCACCATCTCCGTCAGGGGCAGCAAACGCTTGCCTTGGCCGGCTCCCAAAATGATGACTTTCACTTGCAAATACCCCAAAACCCGTGAACTAGTGATACTCTGTTGGAGAGGATGGCACTCAATGGCACCGGTCTGAGACGCTGTCAACGCAAAGGCGCCCGGCGCCTGAAATGATATTTCGGCGCATGGTTAAACTGGCACATCTTTCAGATCCTCATCTGCCTATGACCAAGGCCAAACTCCCTCAATTGCTGTGCAAACGCATTCTGGGGTTCCAGTCTTGGCACTTCAATCGCAAGCATGCGCACGACCCTGCCGTTCTGGCCGGTCTTGTGCGCGATATGGAGGCGTTTGAGCCCGATCATATTACCGTGACCGGCGATCTCACCAACATCGCGCTGCCGGATGAATTTAGTGCAGCAGCCAAGTGGCTCTCAAGCCTTGGACCGGCAGACCGTGTTGCGGTGATACCGGGCAATCATGATGCCTATGTGAAGGTTCCCCACGCAGAGGGGCCGGGCCGCTGGCAGCAGAACATGCAAGGCGAATATGCTGTGCCCGACGGCCTGACAAAGAACGGGTTTCCTTACGTGCGCGTGCGCAAGAACGTGGCCCTAATCGCTCTGTCGTCCTCTGTTCCCAGCGCCTGGTTTGCGGCTGGTGGACGGGTGGATAAGGAGCAGTTGAGCGCGCTTAAGGCCCTTTTACCGCGCCTTCGCCAACAGGGTTTTTTCCGCACGGTGCTGATCCACCATCCCCCCTTGCCCGGCCAGGCCAAGTGGCGCAAAGCCCTATGGAATGCTGACGATTTGCGCGACATTCTGCGTGCTGAGGGTGCTGAACTGATCTTGCACGGTCACAACCACCAACACATGCATGAGAAGCTGAAAACCGCCCATGGCACGACTCACGTTTTTGGCGTACCTTCCGCATCGGCTCGGGAAACCAAGCATAAGCCTGCGGCTGCTTGGAATCTTTATCACATCCGCCGCGACGATGGGGCCTGGCGGTGCGATGTGCAGATAAGAGGGATGGGCTCAAATGCAGAACAATTCGCCGATCTTCGCCACGTTGCGGTCACGTTTGATTGACTTAACACATCCGTAAAGCTGTTTTTGAAAAGGCCATCCTGAAATGAACCAGACCATGGAGAAGTTCGGGTATCCGAGCAGCCTCGTGAAGGAGCTGGATCATTGGTGCATTCTGCTGCGCACCCAGCAGGCAACGCTCGGCGCCCTGGTGCTGGTGTGCAAGGAGGATGTGGAGGCGTTCTCCGAAATCAGCCAGCCGGCCTTCGCCGAGCTGGCCGTGGCCACACGTCAGATTGAAACCTCCCTTCAGGCCTTCCGCTCCTACCAGAAGCTCAACTACCTTATGTTGATGATGGTAGATCCCAATGTGCACATGCATGTGATCCCGCGCTACAGCGAAACACAGAGCTTTGAAGGGGTTTCCTTTCCAGACCCAGGCTGGCCTGCCGTACCGGATCTCTCCAGCGCCGTGGCTGCTGAGGGAGACATGCGTGACAAACTGCTGGCGGCGTTGAAAGCCGTCTGGGCTGGCTAGTGCTTTGAACATCACGGGAAGATATATCGCCAAGACGATCGCCAAGCCGTTGCTGTCGGCCATTGCCATCGGCCTGATGGTGCTGTTGGCCGACCGCTTGGTGCGGTTGCTCGACATCACGTTGGGCAAAAAGAACTCTCTTGGCATTGTGTTTGAGATGTTGGCCTATCTGGTGCCGCACTATCTCGGGCTGGCTCTGCCGGCGGCCTTGTTCCTCGGCCTCTTGTTCGGCTTCAATTCCCTGTCGAAGAACAGTGAGCTTGATGCCTTTATGGCCACGGGCATTGGTCTCCACCAGTTGGTGCGACCGGTTATGATCGTCGCAGCCTTCTTCACAATTCTGGCGCTCTTGATCGTGGGCTGGGTGCAGCCGCAGGCGCGCTATGCCTTCAGGGCGATTGTCCATTCGGTTCAGAACGTGGAGATCTTCTTCCTGGCTGAAGCGGGCGTCTTCATGCAGGCCGGGACCAGAACCTTCATCCTCGATAAATTATCCCGCAAGAACAATCAGTTCGAGCGTATCTTCCTGTTTGAAGACAAGGAAACCGGCGGCAGTCTCACGCTCACCTCCACAGGCGGGGCTCTGGTGGAGCACCAGGGCGATCCGCGGCCGATCTTGCGGCTCCGGGAAGGACACAGGCTCAGGATCGACGGCGCCGTGCAGGCAGACTTCAACGCTGCACCGTTGCCGCCTCACGTTGTGGGAGAGTTCAACAATGTGGACACCCCGATCGGCCGTGT
>JBCDIP010000394.1:0-4031 GCA_038748855.1 Pseudomonadota bacterium | reverse complement strand
TCAGCTTCGTCGTTCAGCGCGTCAGCAGCAGCTTTTTCCGCCTTCAGAGCAGAGCTGTTCAAAACGCCTTCGATTTCAGAAACGGCAGCCGCATCGTCCGTCTTGCGCACGGCGGCAATCTCGCGGGCCATACGGTCCAGAGCTTGTTCGTAAAGCTGGCGTTCGGAGTAGGATTGTTCGGGTTGACGGGCAGAGCGGAACAGGTCGCGCACGACCTCTGCAATGGAGATCAGGTCACCGGAATTGATCTTCGCTTCATATTCCTGGGCGCGGCGCGACCACATGGTGCGCTTGATGCGGGCGCGGCCTTTGAGCACCTTAAGAGCTTTCTCCACCAGGTCTTTGTCGGACAGCTTGCGCATGCCAACGCTTTCCACCTTGGCCAGCGGTACCTTCAGGGTCATTTTCTCTTTTTCAAAGTCGATGACGTAGAGCTCCAGGGTCATCCCTGCGATTTCCTGCTCTTCAATCTCGACGATCCGGCCCACACCGTGAGCTGGATAAACAACGAATTCGTTTGCCTTGAACTTCTGTCTTTTTTTTGCGGCAGCCATGCTGATCGGTACCTCGCCTAAATGGTTTCCAACGTTGCAAACATTCCCTCACAAGAGCCCGGACGAAGACCGTAAGAGATGCTTATCCAGAACCCCCTCAAGGTGCTCTGAGCGTCGCATCATCGGTTCTTTTGGTTTTGCCGTCTTCACCCACCAGAACGTTGAACGTTCCATCTCTGAACTGCGGCAAAAATAATCCGGGCAACGTGCCCGGTCTCCGGAATTTCCCAGTCGGAATGAAAAGTATAAATTCAAGAAACGTATATAACACAGAATCACCCTAATTTAAAGGGGCTTAGCAGGAGAAATGGGCCTGATTGGGCGCAAAAAGTGCCTTAATCACCCAATGGTTAACCTGTGTGAATGCCAAAAAGGGTGAGCGTTCGGCTCCTAGTCGCCTTCGCCGGGCTCTTCGGAGAAGTACTTCTCAAACTTGTCCGGCTCACCGTCGAATGTCTTGTTTTCCTCTGGCACCTCACGCGACTGGGTAATGTTGGGCCATTTTTCTGAAAACTCGGTATTGATGGCCAGCCACTTTTCGAGCCCAGGTTCCGTGTCGGGCTTGATGGCCTCCACAGGGCATTCAGGCTCGCATACGCCGCAATCAATGCACTCATCCGGATGGATCACCAGCATGTTTTCGCCCTCATAAAAACAATCCACCGGGCAAACTTCCACACAGTCGAGCATTTTGCATTTAATGCAGTTCTCAACAACGATGTATGTCATTCCATAACTCCACGCCGGGGGCTCTCCGGATCCGCAGCCCCGTTTGTCAGGTTCGGTAAAACGAACGCTCTATCCCAGGCGCGCTTTGGGCGCAATGCCTATATTGTCCCACCGGTCAAACCCGTGTGACCGGCTTAAGCGTCCAGAGTTATCCAGTGCGGCAAGCGAGCTCTTGCCTCAGCGTCATTTATCCCTATAACGCGAAAGGAAGCGCCCTTCAAAGCAAGGCCGGGCGATTCCTTTCCTGGCCTTTCAATTGAGGGGCGCTTTGCTGTTTTGAGGGTGAATTCATGGCAAACGTTGTGGTGGTAGGGGCCCAGTGGGGAGACGAGGGCAAGGGCAAGATTGTCGACTGGCTGTCGGAACGCGCCGACACTGTTGTGCGCTTCCAGGGCGGCCACAATGCCGGCCACACCCTGGTGATCGATGGGGTCACCTATAAGCTGTCTCTCTTGCCGTCGGGCATCATGCGCAAGAGCAAACTCTCCGTCATCGGCAATGGGGTGGTGATCGACCCTTGGGCGCTCGGCGAAGAAATCAAACGGATGGAAGATCAGGGTGTGACGATCACCCGGGAGAACCTGCGCATAGCCGAAAACGCCACGCTCATCCTGCCCCTCCACCGGGAGTTGGACCTGATCCGCGAGGCGGCGGCCGGCAAAGGCAAGATCGGCACCACCGGCCGCGGCATTGGCCCGGCCTATGAAGACAAGGTGGGCCGCCGGGCCATCCGGGTGATGGATCTGCAGAATTTGAACACGCTCGGCCCGAAGATCGAGCGCCTCCTGGGCCACCACAATGCGCTGAGACGCGGCCTGGGCGAGCCGGAAGTCTCCGGTGAGGAATTGCACGGCCAACTATCCGAGGTTGCGGCCACTGTGCTGCCCTTCATGGACAGCATTTGGCAGCTCCTGGACGGCCAGACCCGTGCGGGAAAGCGCATTCTGTTTGAGGGCGCCCAGGGCACATTGCTCGACATTGACCACGGCACCTATCCGTTTGTCACCTCCTCCAACGTGGTGGCCGCCCAGGCGGCGACCGGCAGTGGCATTGGCCCTGATAAGCTCGGTTATGTTTTGGGCATCGTCAAAGCCTACACCACGCGCGTTGGGTCAGGGCCGTTCCCGACCGAGCAGGAAAACGAGATTGGCCAGCTTCTGGGTGAGCGGGGCCATGAGTTCGGCACGGTGACCGGGCGCCAGCGGCGTTGCGGTTGGTTTGATGCAGTGCTGGTGCGCCAGGCGCTGAAGACCTCTGGGGTGAACGGTATTGCGCTCACCAAGCTCGACATTCTGGATGGCTTTGAGGAGATCAAAGTGTGCACCGGCTACGAGCTTGATGGCGAGCGGATCGACTACCTGCCATCAGCCCAAGGGGCTCAAGCGCGGGTTAAGCCGATCTATGAGAGCTTTGAAGGCTGGTCCGGCTCCACGGCGGGCGCGCGCAGCTGGAACGATCTGCCGGCCCCGGCGGTCAAGTATGTGCGTCAGATTGAGGAGCTGATCGAAACGCCGGTGGCGCTGGTCTCCACCTCGCCGGAGCGCGACGACACGATCTTGATGCGCGATCCATTTGAGGACTAGAGCTGGTATAGGCTTCGTCTCTGCTCCGCGTCCTTGCGCAAGCGAGGACCTTCTGAGCCAAGGAAACGGTCCCGGCTATGGGCCCTCGCGTTCGCAAGGGCGCGGGTGAGCGGGCCCCAACGGCTTCACCCTAAACCCATCATGCTCCAGGCGGCTAATTGAGTATCAGAATGGCGGCGTTGAGCACCGAAGCGAACGCCACCCAGGCCGCGTAGGGCACAAACAAGAGGGCGGCGGTGCGGTCGCGCGGCCATTGCCTAACCGTGAACGCGATCACTGTGCCCAACAGGCACAAGATCACAACCAGTGCCAGACCGATCTGATGGAACGAGAAGAAGATCGGTGACCAGGCAAAGTTAAGCAGCAGCTGGACCATCCACAGAAACGTTGCAGGCCCTTGCGGATCCTGCTGCCAGGCGCGCCAGCCGGCAACGGCGATGAACACGTAAAGCACGGTCCAGACCGGCCCGAAAATCCAGTTCGGCGGGTTGAAGCTGGGCTTTGCAAGGTTTGCATACCAGTCGCCGGGCAGGTTGGTTGCCCCGATCAGCAGGCCACCGCCCACAACAAGGATAAGGAAACCGATTAAGGGAAAGAAGCGGGCCAACGGCTGATCCTCTGCTGGGTTAGCGTGTTTGCCATGGAGATCACGGCGATTACCTGCAATACTCTCTCAGCGTAGGTGAACGCAAACGTGGTTTGTTGAGATGACATTATCGGAAGAACTCACCTCGGTTATGGAGCGCACCGAGAGCGTGGTGCAGAAACAGCTGCTGCGCGAGGATATTGCGCGGCTTGAGCATTTGAACCAGTTGGCCGAGAAGTGCCCCTCCTTCGCAGAGCATGAGCATCAGGGATTGTACATCGGCTGGACGCAGGGCGACTTCCGCACAACCGAGCTGCACGACACCCTGAAGCCATTGCTCAAAGCGCTGCATGGAGCGATAAAGGCGCCGTCGGATCAAGCTCATGAGGAGGTGCGTGCGTGCTGGATAGCCTTCAATCAGGAGCGTTCAAAGCGGTTGGTGGGATGTCTCTAGGGCGTATTCTGGCGATTTTAGTGCTGATCTGCGCAGCGGGTGCCGCCCGCGCAGAGGTCCGCGGCGCCCAAGTGATCATGTTCGAACAGCAGGGCTGTGAATGGTGCGAGGTGTGGAACCAGGAG
>JBCDIP010000393.1:0-4040 GCA_038748855.1 Pseudomonadota bacterium | reverse complement strand
GGGAGCACTGGCTGGGCGGTCCGTTTAGGGCCAATCTGGCACTGCCAACATTCTAAACTGGACCTTTAATGGGGCCAGTTTAGTTCCTATGTTCATCTCGCCATTCGAAAATTGGGGCTCGTAGAACGCATTCCGCGTCGCCTGCGCGCGCCTAATTTGGTTTAACTCTCGTAAGACGGTGAACGGGCATGGGTCCCGGCTAATTCTAGAAGGATGCGTCCAGATGAAAATGACTACTGAAGAGGCCTTCGTAAAGGTCCTGCAAATGCACGGCATTGAGCATGCCTTTGGCATTATTGGTTCTGCCTTTATGCCAATTTCCGACCTGTTCCCGCGAGCCGGCATCACGTTTTGGGATGTGGCCCACGAAACCAATGGCGGCCTGATCTGTGACGGTTACACCCGGGCCACCGGCAAGATGGGTATGGCCATCGCGCAGAACGGTCCTGGTGTCACTGGCTTCGTGACCGCCATCAAAACCGCCTACTGGAACCACACGCCAATGCTTCTGGTAACCCCGCAAGCGGCCAACAAGACCATTGGCCAAGGCGGCTTCCAAGAAGTGGAGCAGATGGCCATGTTCCGCGAAATGGTTTGCTACCAGGAAGAAGTGCGCGACCCGAGCCGGATCGCTGAGGTGCTGAACCGGGTGATCTTGAAGGCCTGGCGCGGATCTGCCCCGGCTCAGATCAATGTGCCGCGGGACTACTGGACACAAGTTGTCGACATTGAGCTGCCTCAAATCGTGCGCTTTGAGCGCCCGTCCGGCGGTAAAGATGCCATCGCGGAAGCCGCCAAGCTGCTCTCTGAAGCGAAGTTTCCTGTCATCTTGAATGGTGCCGGCGTGGTGCTTGGTGGGGCCATTGAAGCCTCCAAAGACCTGGCAGAGCGTCTCACTGCACCGGTGTGCTGCAACTATCAGCACAATGATGCGTTCCCGGGCAGTCACCCCCTGTCCTGCGGCCCGCTGGGCTACAATGGTTCAAAAGCCGGCATGGAGCTGATCTCCAAGGCCGACGTGGTGCTGGCATTGGGAACCCGGCTTAATCCGTTCTCTACCCTGCCTGGCTATGGCATCGATTATTGGCCAAAGGACGCCAAGATCATTCAGGTGGATATCAACGCCGACCGTATCGGCCTCACCAAGAAGGTGAGCGTCGGGATTGAAGGCGATGCCAAGCAGGTGGCTGAGCAGATTTTGGCTCAATTGTCTGCCACTGCCGGAGACAATGGCCGTCAGGAGCGCAAAGATCTCATCCACCAAACCAAATCAGCTTGGCGCCAGGCGCTGGCCGGTATGGATCATGAAGATGATGATCCGGGCACTTCGTGGAACGAGCGGGCGCGCGAGCGCGATTCGGACCGCATGAGCCCACGTATGGCATGGCGGGCCATTCAAGATGGACTGCCGGCAGATGCGATCATCTCTTCTGACATCGGCAATAACTGCGCGATCGGCAATGCCTATCCGGTCTTTGAGAAGGCACGGAAGTACCTGGCCCCCGGCCTGTTCGGCCCATGCGGCTATGGCTTCCCGGCCATTATTGGCGCCAAAATCGGGTGCCCGGATGTGCCGGTGGTTGGATTTGCGGGCGATGGTGCCTTCGGTATCTCCATGAGCGAGATGAGCTCGATCGGCCGTGACGAATGGCCGGCGATCACCATGGTGATCTTCCGCAACTATCAGTGGGGCGCGGAAAAGCGGAACACTACCTTGTGGTACGAGGACAATTTCGTGGGTACGGAACTCGACCCGCACCTTTCCTATGCCAAAGTGGCTGATGGCTGCGGCCTTAAGGGCGTTACGGTGAACACCCAGGCTGAGCTGTCTTCTGCGCTTGAGGAAGCGTGCAAGGCTCAGGATGACGGGGTGACCACCTTCATTGAAGTGATCTTGAACCAGGAGTTGGGTGAACCTTTCCGTCGCGACGCGATGAAGAAGCCGGTTGAAGTGGCTGGCATCAATCCAGGCGATATGCGCCCACAAGCCGGTGCGCTTTAAGTCCTTCGGGTGAGCGGGGACCTGTGAGGGGGCCGTCCTTCGGGGCGGCCCTTTCTATTTGTGCGCCTTGCCGCGCACCGCTAATTCTGCCACAGCTTCGCCATGCCGGAATATCTCACCACGCGGGAAGTTGCTGAGTTGCTGCGCTTGAAGGAGCGTAAGGTCTATGACCTTGCGTCATCGGGTGCCTTGGCGTGTTCGCGGGCGACCGGCAAGCTGTTGTTCCCTGAAGATGCTGTGCGCGCTTTCCTGGCGGAGCATTCCAGCGCTGATCGGCCAAGTTCTGCTGAAAGACCGGCCGTGTTCCTGGGGAGCCACGATCCCCTTCTGGAGTGGGCCTTGCGGCAGTCTGAATGCGGGCTTGCCACGTTCTTTGATGGCAGCGCCGATGGACTTGAACGCTTCTGCCGACGCGAGGGCGTGGCCACAGGTCTTCACATTAAGGACGATGCCGAGGAGGGATGGAATGTGGAGGCCGTGGAAGGGGCGTGCGCTCAAGAACCGGTGGTGTTGGTGGAATGGGCCAAGCGCCAGCGCGGCTTGATCATAGGACCTGAGGTTTCGCGCAACGTGAGGGATTTTGCCGACCTGGCGGGGCTGCGCCTGGTGCCGCGTCAGGCTAGCGCGGGGGCGCAAAAACTCCTCTTAGACCTCTTGGGAGCCAGCCAGATTGCTGAGAACGAACTGACTTTGACCGAACCTGCCCGAACGGAGCTGGATGCCGCCTTGGCTCTGTTGGAAGGCAAAGCGGATGCGGCGTTCGGCTTGGCCTCGGTGGCGTCCACCCACCGCTTGCGGTTCGTTCCTATCTTGGAGGAGAGGTTCGATCTCCTGATTGATCGAAGAGCCTGGTTCGAGGCGCCCTTGCAGAGCTTCTGGCAGTTCTGTGCAAGCACGGCATTCCAGGCGCGGGCCGGTGAACTTTCCGGCTATGACATATCGGACCAAGGCACAGTGCACTTCAACGGAGCGTGAACGCCCGTGATTCGAAGGGCTATTTCTTAGGATAGATCGCGCGCGATTTGTGCATTTTTCAGCCTATTTTCCTAATCTTACTTCTCTGTTCCTTAAAAAATCCAAGCATTTTGGCAACTTTTTGCCACCGAAGGCTTGGCAATCACAATTATTTCAGCAAAGATGATCAAGTCGCGATTTCATCATGGGGGTTACTCACTTAATCGAATGGAACGAAGTGATGAGAATTGAACTACCAAAATCTGCACTGCGGATACTCTTTGCAGTGCTGGCATGTATCGGATTAATGAGCACCGCACATGCCGCTCCGCTGAACACCACAGAACCGACAGTTGCTGAAGAAACGGTGGTTGATAAGCGGGCGATTACCTCAGGGGCAATGCTGGAATACCTGATGCCTGCACGCCACCGCTGCTACCAGCGGCGCTATGCCAGAAGCCGTTACTGCTGTGGGTGGGACTTCTATGGTGGCTGCCGCAGGTGGTGCATTGATTACGCTTACCGGGACTACTGCCCGCGTCACAAGCGCTATCGCAAGCGGTATCGCAAGCCCAGATATTACTAAGCCTAATCGGCTTTTTTCAAATCCTCAGCCGGAACGTTCGCGTTCCGGCTGATTTCGTTTTGGGGGCGGGCGTAGAACTAGCCCTTCATCATTAGGAAGGCCCCCAGAGCAAGCGGCAACGCGCCGATGCCGCGCAGCATCGTGTCAGTGGCCAACATCCTCTCACCCAGCGACGTAACAAGGCCAGGGAACCCCATGCGCACCACGCCTGCGGCCAGCATGAGCCAGCCCAGAAGGGTGATGATGATGGGCCAGCCGACCCAGACACTGTGAGTGTTGATGACGACAAGTCCAGCGATGAAGGCCATCGCACCGGCCACAAAGATCAGGGCTCGGCTCTGCAAGAACTCTTCGCCGACCGCCCTCATATGGCGGGGATTGAACAGTCCGATCAGTCCCGAGAGCACAAGCATCGGGCCAATCAGCTTGGCGATGAAGACAGACGTTTGCATGGTTGCTCCTTTGCTTAGCTAGCGTGAAGCGAGACGCGCGTTCGCG
>JBCDIP010000392.1:0-4055 GCA_038748855.1 Pseudomonadota bacterium | reverse complement strand
TCTGGCTCTGGCTCTGGCTCTGGCTCTGGCTCTGGCTCTGGCTCTGGCTCCGGCTCCGGCTCCGGCTCCGGCTCCGGCTCCGGCTCCGGCTCCGGCTCCGGCTCCGGCTCCGGCTCCGGCTCCGGAAGAGCGCGCGCTGTCTCTTCGACACTCGTGTCAAGGGCCGCCTGCTCAGTTGGCGCCTCGGCAGGCGCTTCCCCTACAAAGCGGTCACGCAGCCGGCCAAAAAAGCCTTTCTTCTCAGGCTCTGGTTCAGGGGCAATCTCTTCAACCGGCGCAACCGGTTCGGGCGACACGTCTTCGCCGCTTTCGTTGACCCGCTTAAACAGACGGCGGAAGAAGCCGCCTTTCTTCTCTTCGCTCATACCGCCAGATGCCCGTTCAAGCTTGCGCCGGACCTTCCGGTCAGAGCCACGTCAACGATCTTCCCAACGGCTACATCCGCATCCAGCGCAACCCGCGCATGCTGCTCGGTTCGGCCCGTGGTGCCCGTTTCCACCAACACAAGCTTGGTGGACCCGATTTGGCCCTCCAGCCAAGCCCCTTGCAGTGCCTCACCCGCCGCGCGAAGCCTGGCCGCACGCTCTTTTTTAACCCTGCCGTCCAATTGAGGCATACGGGCCGCCGGCGTGCCCGGCCGCGCCGAAAAGGGAAACACATGGAGCTGCTGCACAATCTGACAGTCTTCCAAAAGACGAAGAGAATTCTCAAACATCGCCTCAGTTTCTGTGGGAAAGCCGGCAATGATATCCGCACCAAACACCACATCCGGCCTCAGCCGGCGCGCCTCGTCGCAGAACCGGATAGCATCTTCGCGGCTATGGCGCCGCTTCATCCGCTTCAGGATCATATTGTCGCCTGCCTGCAAGGACAGGTGAAGTTGAGGCATGAGGCGTTCCTCTTCGGCAAGCGCGCGCAACAAAGCCTCATCCGCCTCGACAGAATCAATTGACGACAAGCGCAACCTTTGCAGCTCCGGCACCTCTTTGAGGATCCGAAGCACCAGCTTGCCAAGGCTGTGGTCTTCCCCAAGGTCGGGACCATAAGACGTAATATCCACACCGGTCAGCACAATCTCTGCATAGCCCTGGTCCACCAGCATGCGCACCTGAGTAAGCACATGATCCGGCGTCACCGAGCGCGAATTGCCGCGTCCATAAGGAATAATGCAGAAGGTGCAGCGGTGATCGCAGCCGTTCTGGACTTGCACAAAGGCACGGGTGCGTTCTGCATAGCCGCTGACCAAGCCCGGCGTAGCGCGCCGGACCGACATAATGTCTCCCACTTTGGTCCTCGGCTCATCGACCCCGGATCGGTAACTCTCAGCCTGGAACTTCTCCTCGTTGCCGAGCACCGCGTCCACTTGAGGCATCTCCGCAAACTCATCGGCGTCCACCTGGGCAGCACATCCCGTCACAACGATCCGTGCATTGGGGCGCTCTCGGCGGACCTTGCGGATGGCCTGCTTGGCCTGGCGCACGGCTTCGGCCGTCACGGCGCAGGTATTGAAGACCACCACATCGTCTGCGTCGGCGTCAGACGCACGCGCGCGGATCAGCTCAGACTCAAACGTGTTGAGCCTGCAACCGAAGGTGATGGTTTCCGGGCCGGGCATGGGTTTTCGTTCCTGGGCGTAAGGTTTTGCGCACATATATTACGCTTGCGCACAATGCCCAAGCTTTTGCTTCTGTTTGCTTAAGAGGGCTGCAGGGCCGGAAGCGCTCCGTCAAACTCATAGGCGAACGGTCCGGTCATGATAATGCGGTTGTCCGACTGCCGCCAACTGATGTGAAGATCGCCGCCTGGCAAGGTGATCCGAACATCCCGCTCGGTCAGCCCTTTTCGAGCCGCTGCAACCGCTCCTGCGCAGGCCGCCGTGCCGCAGGCTCTGGTCAGCCCCGCACCGCGCTCCCACACTTTCATGATGACATGATGGGGATCCACAACATGGGCTACGGAGATGTTTGCCCGATCGGGAAACACCGGATGATTTTCCAAAAGTGGGCCGATTTTGCCCAATTCATAGGCCTCCACATCTTCAACCCAGAAGATCGCGTGGGGGTTGCCAACATTAACCACACTGGGCGTGTGCAAGATTGGATCGTCAATCGGGCCGATCTGGAGCTCAATGGCTGTGGTGTCGTAAAACTCTTCCGCCAGCGGGATCTCAGACCAGTGGAACGCAGGCTCTCCCATATCAACCGCGATCAGGCCGTCTCCCGCCCGGCTGCATTTGAGGAGGCCGCCCAGCGTTTCAATCGACACTTCTTCAGCGCCGGTTTCGCACAAAACGATATCTGCAACACAGCGCGACGCATTGCCACAGGCCTCAACCTCACCGCCTTCCGAGTTCCAAATCCGCATCCTCAGGTCAGCGAAAACCGACTTATCCATCAGGATAAATTGGTCGCAGCCAACACCCGTCTCACGGTTAGCCGCAGCGCGCACCATGTCTTCCGTTACGGTGACGGCATGCGTGCGCCCATCAATCACGACAAAATCATTGCCGAGCCCGTTCATCTTGCGAAAGGGAATGTTGCCGTCGATGCTCATAGTGTGCCTTATATAAGGTCAAACAAATACAAATTCAGCAGGCGCGCGCCTCGCTGGCGATCAGGCGCCGAGACAATTCATGACATTCAAGCTTATCACCTGGAACATCAATTCTGTCCGGCTGCGCATAGATCTGGTTAAGCGCCTGCTGGAGGAATATCAACCAGATTTACTCTGCCTCCAGGAGATCAAATGCCAGAACGATCAGTTTCCCAGCGCCGACATAAGTGCTGCTGGCTATCCGCATATGCATGTGCGCGGCCAAAAGGCGTATCATGGTGTTGCAGCCGTGTCGCGCCACCCTATCGTGGAGGCAGGGCAACGCGCGTTCTGCGACAAGGATGATGCCCGACACCAACACGTGACGCTTGAGTGCGGCGGCGGTCCCGTGACTGTGCATAATTTTTACGTGCCTGCGGGCGGCGATGAACCGGACCCGGCTATCAATGAGAAGTTCGATCACAAGCTCAAATTTCTAAACGAAATGACCGACTGGTTCTCCCAAATGACCAAAACACGCCGAGAGATAGTGGTGGGTGATCTCAATATCGCACCGCTTGAGAATGACGTCTGGTCGCATAAACAGCTACTGAAAGTGGTCAGCCACACCCCAATCGAGGTTGAACATCTGGACCGCGCCATGGTGGCCGGAGACTGGCATGATGCGATGCGCGAACACGTTCCAGCGGACGAGAAGCTCTACACTTGGTGGAGCTATCGGGCCAAAGACTGGTCGGCCGCTGATAAAGGCCGCCGGCTCGATCATGTTTGGTTGTCGCCAGCCTTGAACGCCACTTGCCAAAAGATCGAGGTCTTGCGCAACGTGCGAGGTTGGGAACCCAAGCCATCTGATCACGCGCCGGTGTACGCGGAACTGACGCTCTAAACGTCCAACCACGGCCAGATCACTTCAGGGAAGTTGATTTAGCGGCTCCAGTTTGCCGCTTTGCCAAGAACGGTTTGGACTTCGCTTAAGTCTTTCAGATTGCTGTCCAATTTGGCGCTAACCGCCTTGGTGAGCTTAAACGCGAAGTCAGGAAACTCTTCAGCAACCTCAAATAACAGCTTTCTGGGGATGCGCAATACTTCCACTTCGCTGAGGGCCAGAGCGCTTAGGCTATAGGGCATTCCGGCAATCATCGCCGTTTCCCCAATCAGGGCACCCGCTGTGGCCTCGGCCACCGGCACAGCAGATTTGGTCGGCCCGCGTAGCAGCTGCACGGTCCCGTCGACAACCACATAGCCGGCCGTGGCTTCTTTGCCCTCGCGGAAAACGTATGAATCTTTTTTGATGGTGCGGCGGCGCGTTGAGAAGGCCAACACTTGCAGATGCGCAGCATCAGCTTCGGCAAACAAAGGTATTTGCCGAAGATATTCGACATCCGATTTTACCCTCATCCGCCGGCTCCCGGCGGCTGCGCACTATGTCTCGTCCCCAAAATGATTTTGCCCTCGCCCTTTGTGCGTTTGTGCCGCGAATCACTTGGATAAGCAACACATAG
>JBCDIP010000391.1:0-4067 GCA_038748855.1 Pseudomonadota bacterium | reverse complement strand
TCTCCAGTTCGTTGCGCGGCCTGACCCCGGACCCGCGGGTCCTCAGCCGGGATCGCAAGCAAGGGGTTTTCACGCAGACCTTCTTGAAGTTTGCCGGCCGGCTGATCTCCAAGAACCGCATGAACCGGGGCCGCTCGTTGATGAAGAAACACCGCGCCACATTCCAACGCGTGCGCAAGGACTATGGGGTCCCCTCCTCCGTGATCACCGCGTTCTGGGGTCTTGAGACAGACTTTGGCGGCTTCATGGGCGATTTCAAAACCATGCGCTCTCTGGTGACCCTGGCGCACGATTGCCGGCGACCGGAGCTGTTCCGCCCGCAGGTCTTTGACGCCATGCGCCTGCTCGAGCGGGGCGATTTGAGATTGTCGGAGATGGTCGGCGCCTGGGCTGGCGAGTTGGGGCAGACCCAGTTCCTGCCGTCAGACTATATGGAAGTTGCGGTGGACTATGACCGCAGCGGCCGGGTGGACCTTCTGCGCAGCGTGCCCGATGTTCTGGGCTCCACCGGCAATCTGATTAAGAGCCATGGCTGGCGTGCCGGCGAGCCCTGGCTTCAGGAGGTGCGTGTGCCGCGCTCCATGCCTTGGGACCAGGCCGATATCGCGATCACCCACAGCCGCGCCCAGTGGGCCAAATGGGGCGTGACGCGGGCCGATGGCAAGCGGTTGAGGGGAGACAATCTGAAGGCCTCCCTGCTTTTGCCCATGGGCCATAAGGGGCCGGCGTTCCTGGCCTACCACAACTTCACCAAGGTCTATCTGGAGTGGAACAAGTCGCTGATCTACGCCACAACAGCAGCTTATTTCGCCACGCGCCTGGCTGGCGCACCGCCCGTTCAGCGCGGCAATGGCACGGTTACCCCCCTCTCCCAGGCTCAGATGAAGAGCCTGCAACGCACCCTGGCGCGCCGTGGGTTTGATGTGGGCAAGGTTGACGGCATTCTGGGCGCAGGCACCCGGGCCGCGGTAAAGGCGATGCAGAAGAAGCATGGGTTTCCGGCAGATTCCTTCCCAACCCCTGCTCTGCTCAGAAGACTGCAATAGGACGGTGACGGCCGCTGAGGAGCACGGGCTTGAGGATGCCCTCCTCAGCGCCCATGAGCGCGAAGACAAAGCGGAGGTGGCGGAGCTCTACAGAAAGGCCGGTAAGCTCTCTGAAGACGCCGGCCGCACCGAAGAGGCCTTTTTCCGCTACACCCAAGCTTACGTCTATGCCCTGGAAAGCGGGTCTGAAGCCTTAGCGCACGAGCTGAAGGAGAAGCTCAAAGCCAAAGGCCGCGAAGAATGACGGGAATTTGATGAATGATCACAGGTAAGCCCAAATCAACCATTAGGGTTCACAGTGATTTGCGCTTGCCGTGTAACGGTTTTGCTGGCGGGGCGAATCTGGAAAATGATATAGCTTCGGATAACGAGGAACGTGCGCAACGCGAGCGCCATATTTCAACGGGGATGACACCAGTCATGCGTAAGATTTTTCTGGGATTAGGACTGACCTTGGGACTTGCGGTTGCAGCAGGTCCGGCGGCTACGGCGGCTGAGTTCTTTGTGCCGCAG
Source organism: Pseudomonadota bacterium (assembly GCA_038748855.1). Classification (GTDB taxonomy): domain Bacteria; phylum Pseudomonadota; class Alphaproteobacteria; order Rhizobiales; family CAJQND01; genus JAAEUE01. The sequence continues at coordinate 2,508 of JBCDIP010000391.1, read as the reverse complement.
GGCCACACCTACACCCCTGACAATCCGCGGCCACCTCTGTTCAACACCGAACAGGACCGGATCAATGCGCGCGCTGCAGAGATTGAAACGCGCATCTTCCGCGACAAGCTGGAACGCCGCAGGCGGCTGGAGCGGTTTGAAGCATTTGAAGACCACCAGTTCGGCAACCAGTTCCAGCGCTCCAACACCTGGGACTGATCTCCCCTTCTTTTTGGCTTCCCAAAACGCAAACATCCCGGACAGCTTGGTGCCATCCGGGATGCTTACTGACGCCTCCTGGTGTTCCAGGATCGGGCCCGTTTTCGGGCCTCGCTTTTAAACCTTAGATCAACCTCCGATCAGACAGAATCGTCTGAGCGGAGATAAGTTGATCGTTGTAACGAAAACCTGGGGCATCTTCCGCTCAGTATGAGCGGAAGTTGCCTCAGTGTACGGTGTAGAGCCACTCGCGGGCTTCGCGTTGAGCTTCGGCGATTTCTGCCGGGCTCATTTCGCTGGAAATGTCACGGCGATATTGCTTGGCGCATTCGTTGCCGCGCAAGGCCGCCAGGTTGAACCATTTGTGGGCGGCAATCAGATCGCGCTCCACTTCCTGGCCCAATGAATACATGATCCCCAATTGCAGAAGCGCTCCAGAAGAGACAGACCCAGCGTCTGCGATTTCAGCTCCTGATACGATTTCCATACGTGCCATCTTCAATCCCTGCCTTTTGTTGTTCACCCCTTTTTGGGTGATTTCATCTTTGTCCCCTGGCGTTTTGGGCTTGGCCTTAGCCGCCCGTCGTTGCCATGGCCTCATCATGCGCAGGGCCCGAAAACAACGCGTTAAACGGTAGACTTAACGGGAGCTGAAGCAAATCTGACCAAATCCTTTAGGGAAAGGATTTGTTGACTCTCAAAACTGAGGGAACAGGCGGCATTTGCCTAAAATTGGAGGAAACGCATATCGGCCGGGATTCATATATTCCTAACCACGGCACACAAACGGCAAATTTAATTTCTCAAGAAATCACCGCTCACTGCACGGTTCTGACCGCCAAATGGGCCTTGATCGGCAGGTGGTCCGAGCCCGCATTTGGGCGCACTTTTGGCGGAGACAGCGGTCGCACACCGTTTGAGATAAACATGTGATCGATGCCGATCTGCGGCAGTTCGAAGAACCAGGTGGGCCAGGTGGGCAGCGATGTGATGCGTAAAGAGCCGGAAAATTCCTGGAAGGCATTCACCAGGAAGCTGTCTTTGGTGGCGTTAAAATCACCGGCCACAATGAACGGGCCCTTGGCCACGAAGGTCTCAGAGGCCAGCGCGCGCATTTGCGAATACTGCCAATTGGGGGTGAAGGGCTGGCTGAAGTGAACGCCGAACACGGTGAGCCCGCCAAGCTCTTCGCCGAACAGGGCCCGGACCATGGGCGGGCCTTTCCAGTTGGATTTGGCCTCAACCTCGGCAAAGGGATAGCGCGACAGCACGGCAATGTGGCAGTAGGCGGCCGTGTCGTTGCAGTCATACTGGTGCGGAAACTTCTGACTTAAGAGGCCGCGAACCTTCTCAAACTCCTTGGGGAACTCCACCAGGACCACAACGTCGGCATCCTCGGTGGCGAGATAGTCGGCGATCTGTTTGGGGTTCTTGTGCTCGTGCCAGCTGTTGAAGGAGACCAGCTTGAATTCGCGTTCATTGGGCCCGGCGGCAGGCGCCTCCTGGCGCGATTGGCTCAAAATGGGCCACAGACCCGCATAGAGCACGGTCAGTACCGCGGCGATCACAAGCACCAGAACCGCTACCCGAACGCGCGCTACGGTCATCAAGGACAGGGCGGCGATGCCAAGACCTAAGGTCGCGCCGATCAAGTGCACGCGCAGATGAGAGAACGCATCCAGCGGAGACCAAAGGTGTCCGTAATAGCTTGCGATGACCAGCAGGAAGAGCCCGGCTGTGCCAAATAGGCTCAATAGCAGGGAGAACCATAGCAAGCCCCGCGGGCGCCTCACCACAGGGTCCATCTCACGCGCATCATGCACTGCACCACATCCTTACTCACTCAGACCACACGGCTTTAACACCGGATCCTTGGGCTACAGCCCTAACTTTTGCGCCAAAATAGCGTTCACGGCCTGCGGATTAGCTTTGCCCCCGGACTTCTGCATCACCTGGCCTACAAACCAACCGGCCATCTTTGGCTTTTCTTTGACCTGCTCCACCTTATCAGGGTTCTCTGCAATCACTTCATCGATGATGGCTTCGATGGCCCCTGTGTCGGTGACCTGCTTTAAGCCCTTGTCTTGCACAATCTGGGCCGGATCGCCGCCTTCGGCAATTATGATGTCCAAGACATCCTTTGCGATCTTGCCGGAAATAGTGCCATCGGCAATCAGATCAATCAAACTGCCCAGCTGATCAGCGGAAACCCCGGCATCGGCCACAGGCTTGCCCACCTGATTGGCGTGCGCGGCCAGATCACCCATCACCCAGTTCACTGCCACCTTGGCGTCGCGGGGGGCGGCCCCC
>JBCDIP010000390.1:0-4067 GCA_038748855.1 Pseudomonadota bacterium | reverse complement strand
TTGTCGCTGTTTGCATAGCTATGTACAGAAAGCTACACAGATTGGAAGTGGTCCTCCTCACTTCCATCTGTGCCAGTGACGCCAACAGCCCGCTGGAATCCAGCGAAGACTATTCAAGCCAACTGATCGACGCCTTGCTTGCCTTAGATAAACCCGACGAAGGTGTTTGGGCGCGGGCGCTCGGCGAATACACCAAACATATAAATTCGGTTTAGGGAGAGAAGCCAAATGGCACGCATTCATTGGATCGGCACCGGTCTGTCAACAGTTCCGGGCATCCGCCGTTTGATCGGTAACGGCCACACCATAACCTTGTGGAACCGCACCGTGTCTAAAGCCGAGGAGGCTGCCGCCGGCCTAAGCGGTGATTTTGAGATCCGCGCGTTCTCAATGGACGCGCTGAAAGAAGCGCTGCAGCCGGGCGATGTGGGCATCTCCATGTTACCTGGCGACTTTCATGTGCCGGTAGCAACCGCATGTCTGGATGCCGGCGCGCATTTTGTCTCCAGTTCCTACATCTCGCCTGAAATGCGTGGGCTGGACGAAGCGGGCAAAGCGAAGGGCCTTTGCCTGGTCAACGAAGTTGGTCTTGATCCGGGCATAGATCACCTGATGGCCCATGTGTTGATGGATGACTACCGCAAGAGCGCGGCTTTCTCGCCCGACAACCGCATCCAGTTCCGCTCATACTGCGGCGGCGTGCCGAAGATCCCCAACCCGTTCCGCTACAAATTCAGCTGGTCACCGCTTGGAGTGCTGAAAGCCCTCAAGTCGCCCTCAAAGAGTATTCAGAACGGCGAAGTGATCGAAACCACCGCGCCATGGGACGCGCTTTCCAGCTATAGGGCTGTGCTGCCGGACGGGGCGGAGAGTTTTGAGGTTTATCCCAACCGGGATTCCCTGCCCTTCATGGACGACTATGGCTTTGATCCGGCCTGGACGGTGGACCAATTTGTCCGCGGCACCCTGCGCCTCAACGGCTGGGCGGACGCTTGGTATGAGATCTTCAAGACCGTGGGCGATATGTCTGCCGATGAGCTGGCCGCCTTGAGCGCGCGCCTGGAGGCTGAGAACACCTACGAAGACGGTGAGCCGGACCGGGTGGTGCTGTGCGTCGATCTACAGGCGCAGCGCGATGGTGAAGACGTCTTCTCCAAAAGCTATGTGCTGGATGCAGCTGGTGATGCCACACACACAGCCATGGCGCGCCTGGTCTCCATACCGGTGAGTTATGCAGTGGAAGCCGTGCTGAATGGCGAGCTGCCGGCCGGCGTTTCCGCGGCTCCCAGCGATCCGGACCTGGCGCGCAAATGGCTGGCGGCCTTACGCGAGCGCGGCGAGGCCATGGAACTCGTGGACCGGCTCAGCTAAAGGCGGCTCCCAAATGCAAGCACATGAAGGCGCAAAGATCCGTTTCCAACCGCGCATCCGCAAAGGTGCGTTCTTCGATGCCTCCTGGCGTTACGGCTGCCGCAATTTTTCCGTTTACAACCGGACCTACATTTCCAGCACCTTCTCTGATCCGCTGGAGGAATATTGGCACGTGATCAACCACGTGGCCCTCTGGCCCGTCATGGGTGAGCGTCAGGTGGAGATAGCCGGACCCGATGCGGCGCGCTTTACCCAGTATCTGACGCCGCGCAATCTGGACAAATGTGCTGTGGGCCAGTGCAAATATGCGCTGATCACGGCGGGCGACGGCGGCATCGTGTGTGACCCCATATTGCTGCGCCCTGATAAGAACAGGTTCTGGCTCTCCACGTCAGACTGCGATTTGGAACTCTGGACCCGGGCTGTGGCCGATCATGCGGACATGGACGTGACGGTGCGCGATGCTGATGTGTCCGTGATCCAGGTTCAGGGACCAAAGTCGCCTGGCCTGATGGTGAACCTGGTGGGGGAAGACATCCTGGATCTGAAGTACTATTGGCTTATGCGTGCGCCGTTTGAGGGCACCGAGCTGATCGTCTCACTCACGGGTTGGAGCGGCGAATTCGGTTACGAGATCTATTTGGACACGCCCGAGTTGGGTGATCGCCTCTTCGATGCGCTGATGGAGGCCGGCAAGCCGTTCAACGTGGCGCCCGGAGCGGTGAACCATGTACGGCGCATTGAATCTGGCATCCAGTCCTGGGGCCTCGACATGACGCTCCAGCACACCCCTTATGAAGTGGGGCTTGGCCGGCTGGTGGATCTGGCAATGCCCCACCCGTTTGTGGGCCGAGCGGCGCTGGAGCGCCTGAAGGATCAGCCTTTAACCAAGTCTCTGGTGGGGTTGGTGGTTGAGGGCGACGCACTGAGGCCCAATGAGGACATTTGGCCGGTCTATTCCGATGGTGCCGAGGTGGGCCGGCTGACCAGCCTTGCTTACTCTCCACGGCTGGAGCGCAACATCGCCTTGGCCACGGTGGACGCGGCGTTGAGCGCGACCGAAACAGCGCTTCAGGTCGAGACCTGGGATGGCTTGCGCGGGGCAACTGTGGCGCCTATGCCGTTCCTGCCCAAGCGTCAGTCTACGGATGCGCGCAGCCTTTATGCGGAGCTTTGTGGGTAGAGCTTGGTCTGCAACCCGATTTTAAGGTTGAATTGGCAAGTTGGGTGGGATATGCACCGCAGCCATCACTTTGGTGCGCGAGCCCGTAGCTCAGCTGGTAGAGCAACTGACTTTTAATCAGTAGGTCCACGGTTCGAACCCGTGCGGGCTCACCAAAGCGGTTTCAACGGCATAGTATCGAACCACTACTCTGCCGCAAAGCGCGGTCCCTTCTCTTCAGCTGTTTGTGATGCCCTGATCGCCCGTGCCAGATCCGGCTCTCCGCCTGGCCGCAGGAACCGATAGCAACCATCGTTGAGCTCCACCCACACACCCAAATGACGCTTGAAGACGCAAAGCCAGAAGACGCACTCGCGCAAGGGAACTTGCAACTCCTCGGCAAGCTTGTGGACCGAGGAGGTATGGTCCATGCCGCGCCAAACCTCTGCGGCCACGTGGGGAATGTCGCCGTCCAGCAGATCATCCCAACTGCCATCCACATTCACCAGCGAGAATCGGTGGGATTCGATCTCCTCTGCCTCAATGCGTCTCAGAAACTTGGAGTCGTCGCGCTTGCGCTCGTTCTCCTGGCGTTCACGCTCGGTAGCCTCGCGTCTGCGCCGATAGGATTGGGAGTACTTGGTCCATTGCTCTGAGGGCTCACCGGTCTTCTGGCAGAGATGATCGCCAAGATTTGGAAATTCGCTTACTGATGCTGGGGGTTCAGGCGCAACCTCAGCGCCGTTCACCTCATGGCTCGGTACAACACCATTTGCCTGGTGGACACCATTTAGTTTCAGCCCACTGCTCTCCACGGCCGCAGGTTCAGATCTGACGCCATTGCGCTTGAACGGCCGCGCCTTACGCCGCTTGGTCCTCGTTTTGCGGGGGGCGCGCGCAGGTTCAGGCACAGGTTCAGCGGCAATCGAGGGAGCAGGCGCTGCGGGGGCTCCATTATAGACAATCTTGTTCTTATCGCTGGTCTGGTCGCCGACCAGGGCAATCTTGTTCTGGATCGCGTTGAAGGTTTCCTGATCTGTCCGGTGATGGGTGGAAAACATCTTAAAGGGGCCGTGTTTGACCTTGATGCGGACAGCACCAAAATGGTCAAAACCGAACAATACCCGGTCGCCACGATCGAGGTGCTTCAACACCTGTTTCACTAGCCGCCTGTTCATTTACTCAGCACCAACCAATGCGCTTGAAAAATGCGTGCTCAAAAGACGGAGAACGGATGATTTACACCCGCTTCCGATTACGCAAAGAACGCAACCTACAAACTATTGATTACCCAGCCGCACTTTTCAGCTCTACGCGTTACCTCAAGAACTTAACTATAGTTTGGACTTTTTTTTAGAGTCACGCAAATAGTTATGACAGTTTCATGACTGCGGACAGCGGATTGATTGGGTGAGTTGGCGGAGAGAGAGGGATTCGAACCCTCGGAACGCTTGCGCGCTCAACGGTTTTCGAGACCGCCCCGTTCGACCACTCCGGCACCTCTCCGCGAGGAAATGATGGGGCATTCCGAGCC
>JBCDIP010000389.1:0-4068 GCA_038748855.1 Pseudomonadota bacterium | reverse complement strand
GGAGGATGTTGCTGAGGTTCACAGCCACATCCGCAAGCGTTTGGGTGCTCTGATGACAGACGGAGCGCCGGACCGTGTCAGGTTGCTCTACGGAGGTTCGGTCAAGCCTGCGAATGCGGCTGAGTTGCTCGCCACACAAAATGTGGATGGGGCGTTGGTGGGGGGCGCCAGCTTGAGCGCTAAGGATTTTTTGGGGATTATCGGAGCAGGCGCTTAGGCTGAGGCCGTTTTCGTGTCGCTCCACGGTTCCTGCGGGGTGGTGCTGGATGCCTGCAAGTCCTCGCGGACGGCATTCGCTACCTGCTGCTCGGCATTATATCTGGCCGCCGTGGTGCGGTGGACCCATTCAAAGAACTGTTCTTCCGGCATGGGCTTGGCCACGTAGAAACCCTGGACCTCATCAACCCCGCATTGAGCGACGAACTCCCAATCGTCCTGATCTTCCACGCCCTCTGCAACAATCCGCATGTTGAGTTCGCGGCCCAGATGTACGCTGGCTTCGACGCTGGCGCGGGCAAAACGGTCCTTGGCCGCATTGCGCACGAAGGACTGGTCGATTTTAAGCTGTGAGAACGGGAATTTGCGCAGCTGCTCGATATTGGAAAAGCCTGTGCCGAAGTCGTCGATGGCCAAGTCAAACCCTTGAATTCTGAGCCTGGCCAGAACTTCCAAAACGGTGGTGTTCTGCTTCAGGAAGCTGCTTTCCGTGATCTCCAGGGTCACATCTGAGCGCTCGATACCAGCTGCATCTACCCGGGCTGCAAGCTCATCGGGGAACTCCAGCCACTCAAAGATGTCCGGGGTCAGGTTGATCGCAACCTTAAGATCCAACCCGCTTGCACGCCATTGCGCACAGCTGGCAATGGATTGTCTCAACAGACTGGCAGATAGCGCACGCATTTGGCCTGTTGCATGGGCGGCGTCGATAAACTTGGCCGGTTGGATCAGGCCAACGTCCGGATCAATCCAGCGGGCCAGCGCCTCAGCGCCTGTGACTTTGCCGGTATTAATGTCAATCTTCGGCTGGAAAAACGGCACAATCTGCTGTTGGGCAATTGCGTCTTGGATCTTTTGCGGAGTGACCTGAAGGCCCTCGACGCTCTTCTCGCGCGGGGCGCTCGGCAGAGCAGCTGCGGCGAGCTGAGACAGTTTCTGGGTGTCCAGTGGCTTGCTGAGGACGCCGATGAGGTCGAAGCTATAGTAAGACGCGATATCCCGCGTGACGTTCAGAACGCTCGTGTCCTCGCCGCTGATGACGGCAAGCTGCCCGCTATAGTCTAAATCGTTGATATGGCGTAGAAACTGAACGCCATCCATTTCTGGCATGTTCAGGTCGCAGAGGATCAGCTCGAATTTCCCAGGATTTTCGACGAGAACGGTGAGGGCCCGCATACCATTTTCGGCCGCGGTTACGTCGGCGTTGTGCTCACAGGTAAAATAGCTTTCCAGGATGCCGCGCATGTTGGCATCATCGTCTACCACCAGAATGTTCGTCCCAGGCTTCATGTGCTCACCTAGCCAGGGGCTTCATGCGTAATGGAAAGTCCAGCCGGCCCCGAGCCTCTATGGGTAGCAACAACCTCTTAAAAAAGTCTGTGTGCAAAAAGCCAAGTTCTAGGCAGATTTGGTTTCTTCTTCCGGTTCCTGCACGGGGGCGGCGTAGAATGCTCTGTACGCGCTGGCGCCGAGCGTCAGGAAACCAGCGACGAGCAGGGCAAGTCCAATCGGGCGGCTGAAGTAGCCGGTCCATTCGTAATGCAGCATCTGCATGGCCTGGGCGAATGTTTGTTCGCCGATTTTGCCCAGGATTAAGCCAAGAACGATCCCCGCCACCGAATACCCGGTGCGGCGCAGGAAGAAACCCACGACGCCTGCCACGAACATCACCACCACGTCGATCACTAGGCCGCGTACCGCGTAAGCGCCCACAGTGGCGAGCATGAGGATCAGCGGAGCCAGAAATTGGAACGGGATGCGGAGCAGATTGATGATGGTTTTTGTTTCCAAAAAACCGATGAGCAGGATGGAGAGGTTTGCAAAGAACATGGCAGCAAACACCACCCACACCAGATCGGCACTGTTCAGGAACACCAGCGGGCCGGGCTCCATATCGTGCATTTGGAACACACCGACCATCATTGCAGTCAACGCGCCGCCCGGCAGGCCCAAGGCGAGCAGCGGGATCATGGCGGCGCCTGTGGCCGCATTGTTGGCGGTTTCTGAGGAGATCACGCCTTCCAGCTTGCCTTTGCCGAACTCCCAGCGCTCTTTCGACCAGCGCACGGCTTCGTTGTAGCCCATGAAGGCAGCAAGTGTTGCGCCGATGCCCGGCAGGATGCCGCAGAAAAAGCCGATAATGATGGAGCGGACCACAGCGAATTTGTGGGCCCACAACTCTGCAAAAGAAGGGAAGTCCACACTCAGTTTGGGTGCCGAATATGCGCCGGTCACTTTCTTCTCAGCCTGGACCATGATCTCCGACACGGCGAAGAAGCCGAGAATGGTCGGAATGAAGTGAATGCCGGCCAAGAGGTAGGGCATGTTGAAGTCATAGCGTTCAATGCCGCCCACGGGGTCCAAACCCACCACGGCAATCATCAGCCCGGCCAGTATGGACAACCAGCCCTTCCAGATGGTCTTTGCACCCACCGAGGCGGCAACCGCCAGGCCGAAGAACACCAGTGCGAAGATCTCCGGCGGACCGAAAGCGGAAATGGCCCAATCGGCAATAGGGGCCGTCGCGAGCATCATCAGGACGGCTGAGACAGTTCCGCCAATGGCCGAACACATCACGGCTGCCCCCACAGCACGGCCGGCCTGGCCCTTTTGGGTCATGGGGTAGCCGTCAAACGCCGTTGGTGCGTTTTCCGGCGAGCCTGGAATATTGAACAGGATGGCGGTGATGGCGCCGCCGTAAACACCGGTGCAGTAGATCACTGAAAACAGCATGATGCCGTGTTCGGCGCTGAGATGGGCCGTAAAGGGCAAAAGAATGGCGGCCAGTGTCAGCATGCTGACGCCCGGAATGGCGCCGAACAACATGCCCCCCACGACACCGCTCAAAAAGATGACGATGCCTAAGGGGTCACTGAAAAGAGCGACCGTACCGTTCGCGAAATTGTTGAAAGCATCCATATCAGCGTCCCAGCCAGCCTACTGTAGAACCGTCACAACCCAATTGCCGAAATCGTAGAACGGGCGCACGTTGCCCGTGGGCAGCCCCACGTAGAGGAGCTTAACGAAGAGCAGGAGAAGAATGCCGAAGACGCCCGCCGCAACGCCCGCCATCCATTTGATCCGCCGCTCTCCCATCAAATACATCACGCCCATGGCGAACATTGGCGCCAAGGCGTAGAACCCCATATCCTGCAACAAGGCCGCGAAAAATATTGGTAATGCCAGCATGCCGCCCACCTGGTTGCGATAGGCCATCCAGGCGAAGAGAACCAGCAAAGGTGCGGCCGTGAGCATCTTAATGGTGCCCAGTCCATCTGGGGGAAGCCCCATCATTCCGCCGATGAAGTCTGGAACCCTCATGTAGATGAAGGGAATGGCCACCAGAACAAGGGTGTGCATGTACCATCCCAAGCTGGAATGGTCGTCCGGCGCCTCCACGCTGTCATCAGCGGCCGCATTCAGCTTGCTGGTGGCGCCGCCTTCGCCGCGTTTCCAATGCCAGAACAGTTGACCAAGCGCGGCCAGAACGATCAGTAGAATGATCGCGCGCGGCCAACCGCTCGCACCAAATTTGTAGATCTCGATGGGCTTGTTGAATTCAAAAGAATAAATGAACAAAACCAGGGCCAGCAGAAGCCAAAGCCCCGCTTCGACCAAATGGCCGGTTTTCAGATTCCCCATACCACACCCGAAAGATAAGCGGCCCCGGCGGCTGCGCGCCGGGGCCAGGATTGGCGCAGATGCGCCTTAAGCGGTGTTACTTCACTTCCAGACCCATGGCCTTGTACACTTCGCGGTACTGGGCCACCGTGGAGGTGATGAGTTCTTTAGAACCTGCCGTATCGCGATAGCTGTCGATCAGGTTCATGAACTTGCTTTCGTTGTACTTCT
>JBCDIP010000388.1:0-4081 GCA_038748855.1 Pseudomonadota bacterium | reverse complement strand
TTCCAAGCAGCCGGCCAGGTTTCGGCAATGCCGGACCAAGCGGCTTTCTTCAGCCAACCAGAGCGCGGTGCGCCGCAGTCATTGACCATGTCCGGGTTCATGCCCCAGGAGGGATCTTTCGCGCACTTGTCGCCTTCCGGCTCAGGGAAGTCGATGAACATGCCTTTGTGCTTGGCTTCGATGAAGTTCGGCGTCCAGTTGAAGAGAACAATCGGCTCTTTCTTGGCAACGGCTGCATCAAGCTCGGCCCACAAGGTGGCGGCCTGGCCTACGTTGATGGCCACGAAGTTCATCTTCAGAGCTTCCACGCGTTCTGCATAGTTCTTGCCCCAGTCAGCGGGCGGGCCCACGAAGCGGCCTTTGGGCTTGGTTTCGGCTACGGCGAAAATTTCCGCGCACTTGTCCAGAGCTTTCCAATCAGGCAGGCCCGGGCACTTATCGACCACGTATTGCGGCACCCACCATTCTTCGCGGGTCACTGCATCGTGGGTGCCGGCATCCACCATGCCGTCTTCATCACGGGCCTTCTCGAAGGCGCCTTTCATGGAGCCTTCCCAGGCTTCGATCTGGAAGTGCATGTCGCCATCGGCAATGGCTTTAAACTGCAATTGGCTGTCGGACGGGGCATATTCGATGTTGTAGCCCATACCCTCAAGCACTTTGCCCACCACGGTGGAGAGCACGAGCTGGCTGGTCCAGTTGTTTTGAACGATAATGATCGGGTCTTCAGATTCAGGAATGTCGGCATAGGCCGGCGTTGACACTGCAAGGCTGACCGCGAAGGCAGCGGCTGCAGTGGTCATCATGAGTTTCTTGAGCATAAACTTTCCTCCCATTGCCCTACATCTTTAGGGCTGGCTCAGTCGTCGAAGGGGTACTAAAACAGGGTTTAGTGGGCCAAATGAACGGCGTGTGGCCCCGTCGAGAAGGTGATTATTGGACAAGAAGGTGGCAAACTCAAGCCCAAAAACAAACCAATTTGGACCAATTATGGACCGATACGACAAATTGGTTCACATTATTGGTCCAAAACTCCAATGGGGCGTTCAGCACGCCAAAGGCCGTTAGACCAGTGGATTTAGAGGGACTGGACGAGCACGAGGGGCAAACGGACGGCAGGGTCCGCCGCTTCGGCTTTCTGATTGTTCCGCAGTTTCCCCTACTGGCATTTTCCTCAGCGCTGGAGCCCTTGAGAGCGGCCAACCGGCTGCGCGGCGAGCGGCTTTATGAGTGGTTGATCTTAACGCCGGACAATCAGCCGGTGAGGGCGAGCAATGACATTGAGGTGGTGCCGGATGTGAATATCGGCGACGAACCTCATCTTGATGTGGTGTTTGTATGCAGCGGTTTGGACTATGCCCTGTCCGGCGAGAAGGGGGCTTTGGCCTGGCTCAGGGGGCTTGAGCGCAAGGGCACATCAATCGGCGCGATCTCCTCAGGGGCGTTCAACCTGGCCGAGGCCGGATTGATGGAAGGTTATAAGTGCACCATTCACTACGAGATTGCGCCGGCCTTCCGGGAAAAGTTCCCGGAAATCGATCTCACCGAGAACATCTGTGAGATTGATCGCAACCGCTACACCTGTTCGGGCGGAACTTCGGCGCTTGATCTCGTTTTGAACCTGATTGCAAAGGACCGGGGCGCAGGGCTTGCGCTGGAGATCTCCCAGCAGTTTCAACACGACCGGGTGCGCGATGGGCTCGACCGGCAGAAGATGACCTTGAAGCGAATCTTTGCTTCCAAATCCCAGCTGCTGCTGGCGGCCACTGACACTATGGAGCGCAATATCGAAACCCCGCTGCCCACCTCTGAACTGGCTAAGGTGATCGGCGTCTCCACCCGTCAGCTGGAGCGCATCTTTGAACGCCACGTGGGCATGCCGCCCAACCGCTATTATGCAGGGCTCAGGCTGGAGCGCGCGCGGCTCTTATTGCTCCAAACCACTCTCCCCGTGGCTGATATTGCCGCTATGACCGGCTTTTCGTCTCCCTCTCACCTCACCAAGCGGTACCGGGAACGGTTCAGCCGCAGCCCAACGCAAGAGCGCGGCTCAACCACATAGATTTTCATGGCTCTTGGCGGGTAAACTGCGTACAAGGCAAATTCTATCGTGACTGGTGTGAGACGAGGTGTGGATGATGCGGCCTTCCAGAAACCTTCTAAAATCCTGTTTCCTGATTGGCATTGCGGTGGGCCTTGTGGCCTGCGAAGAAGAAAAGGTTGTTGCCGAGGCCCCCGTCCGGGCCGTTAAGACCATGGTGGTGACCGAGCGTGCCGGCACCCAGGAGCGCCGGATTGCCGGGATCACCGAAAGCACGATCGTCACGGATCTCGCCTTTCAGGTGGCCGGTCGGGTTATCACCATGGATGCTGAGGTCGGTGACCGGGTCGAGAAAGGCGCGGTGATCGCCGCACTGGACCCTGAACCGTTTAATCTGCGCATCCGCACCGCAGACGGCAAGGTTGCCGATGCTGAGGCCAAGCTGAAGGATACTGAGGCTAAATTTAAGCAACAGTCCACATTGTTCGAACAGGGCTTTGCCACCAAGACCGCCTATGACAGCGCGCTCTCCAACTTAAACAGTGCCAAAAGTGCTGTGGATGTGGCCGTGGCGGAACAGGAACTGGCCAAGCGGGACAAGCGCCAGACAACACTCACGTCCCCGCTCACCGGTTCTGTGACGGAGAAGTATGTGGAGCGCTTCGCCGAAGTGGGCACCGGACAAAAGATAGTCCAGGTGAGCGCTGATGGCGGCCTGAAGGTCAAGGCATCAGTGCCGGAGGGCCTGGTGCGGCGCCTTAAGGTGAACGATGTGGTTCAGGTTTCCTTCCCCACTCTTGTTGGTCGCCTCGAGCCCGGCAAGATCACCGAAGTGGGGACCCGGGCCGGGTCCACGAACTCATTCCCCGTGACCATCGTGCTCGACAATCCGGTTCCCGACCTCCAGCCTGGTCTCACGTCGGAGGTCTCCTTCCGCTATGAAACCGAGGCCACGGGCAAGGCGTTCCTCTTGCCGCTCACGGCGGTCCTGGCCACAGAGGCTCAAGGCGGGGGCACGGTGTTTGTTTTCGACAAAGCTGAAAGCGTGGTGCGCCAGAAGAAAGTCACGGTTGCCAACGTGCACAACAATGAGCTTGAGGTGACCGGGGACGTTAAGGAAGGCGACATCATTGCCGTGGCCGGCGTGTCTTTCCTGGTGGACGGCATGAAAGTCAAACTGCTCGACCCAAGCCAGGCGGAGTAGGCCCATGCTGACACGGTGGGCACTGAACAACTCCATGTTGCTGCTGATCTTGGTGGTCATGATCGTGGCGGCCGGCCCGGTCAGTTTTCTGAGCCATCCTTCGCGCGAAGACCCTGAGATCACCATTCGCACCGCTCTGGTGACAGCGTCGTTCCCCGGCATGTCGCCCAGCCGGATTGAGGATTTGATCACCCGCAAGCTGGAAGAGAAGATCCGCGAAATGCCGGAGGTGGACAAGATCCGCACCACCTCCCGGTCGGGGCAAGCCACCGTACGTGTGGAGCTGCACGACCGGATCTTCGATCTTGAGCCGGTGTGGCAGGATCTGCGCAACAAGATGAGCGATGTGAAATCCTCCCTGCCCAGCGGAACAGTTGGGCCGGAGGTCAATGACAATTACGGCGATGTGGCCATGGCCACTCTGGCGCTCACCGCAGATGGCTTCTCGCTTGCGGAGATGCGCGAGACCGCGCGGAACATTCGCGACAGGCTTTATTCGGTTGGCGGGGTCAGCAAGGTTGAACTCTTCGGGATTGAACCGGAGCGGATCTTTGTGGAGGTCAACAATGTGCGCCTCTCCCAACTCGGCATTTCGCCTACCGATCTCATCAACACCATCGGCAACACGAACATCATCTCTCCCGGCGGGCGCATTGAAGCCGGTGTGGCGAGCTTTGCGGTTGAACCCACGGGCAATTTCGATGACCTGGAGGATATCGACAAATCGCAGCGCATCTTCTTCGCTCATGAAACTGCAACGCCAGATGTGATCATCAGCGACTGCAGTAGCGTTCGGTGGAGCGACCTTACCCTCGTCCAACAGGCCGGCAATTCGC
>JBCDIP010000387.1:0-4087 GCA_038748855.1 Pseudomonadota bacterium | reverse complement strand
TGCTTTCGCAGAGACGCGGCAGCGGAACCCGCGCCCTTGCGCACGCGAGGGCCCATCGCTCTGACCTTGCGCTTGGCTGAGAAGGTCCTCGCTTTCGCAAGGACGCGGAGGCCAAGTATCCTTTCCCCTGCGAAAGCAGGGTCCCATGGCTCGTACTTTTCTTGGAGCTAAAAGGGTTCTTGCTTCCGCTGGAACGCAAGGATCTACCCGCGCCTACTCCTTCGGCACCAGCACGTCGCGCACGGCATCTGCGCCGCGCTCGGCGAGGTCCACCGCATCATCGACCACGGATTTCACGCCGCCAACCACGCCCTTCACGCCGTCCACTGCGCCTTTCACGCCGGTTTTGACCCGGTCCACGCCAGCATTGGCGCCCTTGCGCACAAAGGTCCAACCCTCCGTGGTCTTCTGCACAGCCAGCTTTGCAATCGGTGGGATCTTGGTTTCGTCCAACTCTTCAGCTTCAGCTTCGGCTTGCGGTGTTGGCGCTGGGGCAGGCAGTTCGACGATCTGGATCTCGGGCTTGGGCGTGCCGATCTTGACCTGCGTGCTGTCCGCCTTGGCGGCACAGCGCGCAACGATCACCGGGTAAGGCGCCTGCAAAGAGCCCTCGATCACGCCCGGGATGGCGGCATCACAGGCGCTCTGGCTTTCCCACACCTTGGGGGGCTGGGCGATGATCTGGCAGTCCTCGGACTGATGGTTGCAGCCCATGACGGTCATCGCAATGACGGCGGCTTCAAGCATTGATCTTCATCTTTCTTCTGGCGGAAGCAGGCGCGCCTTGTGCCAAGCAAAAAAGGCGGGAACTGGGCAGCCTGGCGACAATCTAAGGCGGCTTAGGAATAGGCGTGCTCAGGCGCGCCTAAAGCTTGAGGAACAAAGCCCAGACCAGGGCCGGATTTGGGCGCAATGCAGGTGTCGGGCAGGGTCTCAATCCCGTTCAAGCATGGGGTGAGTGACA
The DNA here is from genome assembly GCA_038748855.1 of Pseudomonadota bacterium. Lineage (GTDB taxonomy): Bacteria > Pseudomonadota > Alphaproteobacteria > Rhizobiales > CAJQND01 > JAAEUE01. The sequence continues at coordinate 3,123 of JBCDIP010000387.1, read as the reverse complement.
GGGGTTCACGCAGATCGCAGCACGAGATCAAGAGATCGGCCGGCGCCCCCACGGCCAGGTGGACGATGGCCGCCGTGGCAATGTCGCCGCACCAGGGCCCGTCAATGCGCATTTGCATGCCCGCCGCCGCTGCCGCGTCGCGCACCTGGCGGGCCACGGTCAGCCCGCCCAGAAAGGCTGGCTTGATGCAGATGGATTGGGCGAGGCCTTCTTCGATGGCCCGGAATGCCACCTCAGCGGAGGACACGGACTGGTCCACCATCACTGCAATTCCGGAGCGCTTCATCACCTCCACATTATCGTCGTAGAGGGCGCACGGTTCTTCCCAGACAATGCGGGGATCGGAAAGCTGTGCCATGGTTTCGCAGGCCCGGTCTACCGACCAGCCGCCATTGGCGTCCGCCAGCACGATCTGGTTTTGCGAGAGCGCCGCTAAAAGCGCGGTGACGTGCTCAACGTCGTCTTCAAGCGAGCCTACGCCGAGCTTCAGCTGGAACACGCCCCGTTCGGCCCCCGCCAACGCCACGCGCTCGCGAATGCGCTCCGGCGTGCGTTCGGAGATGGAGAAGTAATCGGGCACCGCCGTCACGCGCGCTCCTCCCAAGAGGTCAAACAGCGGGCAGGCCTTTTGCCGCGCCGTCAGATCATGCCAGGCGGTTTCAAGCCCGAAGGCCACGCCGCCCCAGGCTTTGCCGCGCTCCCTTAAGTCTTCTGCAAGATCGAGCAGGGCGTCCAGAGGCTGGCCGATGAGGAGAGCGAGGAAGGCGCGTTCCTCGGCAATCTTGCCCATCTGTTCGGCCTGGGGCAGGGACGGAGGAAACACCACCTCGCCAAAGCCTTGCCCGCCATCTTTGCCCGTGACCTTGTAGAGGCGCCCATAGGCGCTGTCCTGGGTCACGTGGGACATGGCGTAGGGCCCATCGCGCATGAGGGGGCGGAAGTTCCAGACCTCGATCTTGGCGATGGTCATGAGGCATTAAAGCAGTATGAGCTTAGCCTGAAGCACTCCACATGGAGTGCGGTATCCTCCCGCGCCCTTGCGAAAGCGAGCGCCCATAAATCGGAGCACGCCGATCGTCTGCTTGGGTCCTCGCTTTCGCAAGGACGCGAGGAGAGACGGATACCGGATTCAATCAAGCCTTATAGTCCTCTAGTCCAACAGTGCCTCTTCCAGCGGGTAGTGGGAGAGCAACTCGTAGCCGTCGTCTGTCACCAGCACCTGCTGCTCCAGCTTTACCCCATCGCGCTCGCCAACAGCGCCGATATAGCTTTCAATGCACAGCACCATGCCGGCTTCAACCGTGCCGTCATAGACATTCACCCGCCGGTGGATCGGGTCGATCTTAGGATACTCATCGCACATGCCGACACCATGCACGATGCAGGGGTAGGCGTTTTCCTGAAACTCTTCAGGGATCGGCCAGGCCTGGCGCTGCAGCTCTGTGAAGCTGATGCCTGGCTTGATGAGCTTGAGGTTGTGCTCGATCTCCTCAACGGCCGTGCGGTAGAGCTGCTTCTGGCGTTTGGTGGGCTTGTCCGGGCCGCAATGGAAGGTGCGCGAGACGTCGGCGAAATAGCCGTTGGGGCCGATCATGTCCGTGTCGAAGCCCACCATGTCGCCGGATTGGATCACCCGCTCGGAGGCTTCCTGGAGCCAGGGGTTGATGCGGTCTCCGGAGGCCAGCATGCGCCCGTCGTGCCAGGCGCCTGCGTTGGCGAGGTTGGTGTAGTTGAGCAGCCCCCAGAGCTGAAGTTCGGTGATGCCCGGCCGCAAGGCTTCTTTCATCTTGGAGATGCCGAGCTCGGCCACTGCCACGGCCCAACGGATGCAGTCCACTTCGTCTTCGGATTTGATCACCCTGGCATCCTCGGAGATCATCACCCCGTCGCTCACCTCAATGCCACGCTGGAGCAGGGCCTGGGTGAGGCTGGGGTTTACATATTCCAGTGCCACGCGCCGGTTGTCCGTGCCGATCTCGTTCAGGTAGTTGACGATGTCATCGGCCAGAAGACGGGCCTGGTCGGCCAGTTCATCGCCACCATCAAAGTGGGAGAGGGCACGGCCGGGGCGCGCTTCGTCAGCGGCGGGTGAGGGGCCGTAGGCATTGTAGAGCACCACCGGTCCATCCTGGGGCACCACCACATAGGTGGTGGGGATGTGGGACTGGAACTGCAGGTAGGAGTTATAGTCCGCCGCATAGCGCATGCTGATGGGGTTGGTGAGCAGGCAGAGCGCGGCGTCCTGTTTCTTCAACCCCTGCTTGATGCGGTCCAGACGATAGGCGCGCAGCCGGTCCTGATCGATCTCAGGCGGGGTCTTGAATTGCGCCAGGTTACTCCAATCGTCGGCCATGACCATCTGGTCCGGAGAGAGGTGTTTCATGTCTGTGCCTGCACAGTTTTTGGTGCGATGTAATCTATCGCGAGTGAGGGGTTTTGGGCAGTGCCGAATGCGACATAAGAGTTGCAAATAACTCACCTTTTCGCCTTCCGCGTCCTTGCGAACGCGAGGACCTTCTCAGCCAAGGGGGCGGTGTTGGCTATGGGCCCTCGCGTTCGCAAGGGCGCGGGGTGGGGTCAAGTGCGCGGAAGACACAAAGGTGCAAACTTTTCACCTCCCCACAGGCCGCGCCGTTATTGCAATCGCAGGTGAAATATGATGCCGTCAGCCCCATGATCGCCGCCCCTTTTCCCGCCTGAGCCCCATGCGTACCCATGCCCGTGTAGTTGTTATCGGCGGCGGCAATATGGGTGCCGGTGTGCTCTATCATCTGGCCAAGGAAGGCTGGAGCGACTGTGTCCTCATTGAAAAGGCGGAGCTGACCTCCGGCGCCACCTGGCATGCCGCCGGACTGGTGAGCCGCATGGTGGGTGGGTACTCTCTGGGCTCCATGGGCGACTATGCGGTGGACCTCTACAAGACCATCGAAGCGGAAACCGAACAGGCGGTGAGCTGGCACGGCTGCGGCTCGCTCAGGGTCGCCACCTCTCCGGACCATCTGGACTGGATCAACCATGTGCGCGATGCGGTGCTGGCGCGCGGCCAGGACGCGCGGATCATTGGGCCTGACGAGGTGAAAGCCCTCAACCCGCTCTACGACATCGAAGCGGCCGGTGTGCTGG
>JBCDIP010000386.1:0-4088 GCA_038748855.1 Pseudomonadota bacterium | reverse complement strand
GCGGAGCAAAACGGATGTTGCCGGAACCGGCGCCGCCACGGCCATCTTGCAGGCGGTATGAGCCGGCGGAATGCCAGGCCAGACGGATCATCAGGCCGCCATAGTGGCCCCAGTCAGCCGGCCACCACTCTTGACTCTCGGTCATCAGCGCTTTCACATCAGCCTTAACCGCCTCAAAGTCCAGACCCTTCACCGCGTCACGGTGGTTATAATCGGTGTCCATGGGGTTCGTGCGGGCACCGTGCTGGTGCAGAATGTCGAGGTTCAGAGTGCTCGGCCACCATTTGGTTACCGGTTTTTCCACCGACGTATTGCCGCCGTGCGCAACGGGGCATCCGCCAATCCCTGCTGTAATGTTTCCGTCCATGAGTGTCTCCAAATATTCTTGAAAAGTTCGCGGTCGATCCTGCCGCCTAGTCTAGAATAGGTCTAAGTTTCAATAAATTCCAATTGGATATTCTATCAAATGTGATAAGTTTCACAAATGATTGGCATCACCGTAAAACACCTGCGCTACTTCGATGCGTTGGCCACGCATGGCCATTTTGGCCGGGCGGCGGATGCCTGTGCCATCACCCAGCCGGCATTGTCGTTACAGATCAAGGAGCTGGAGGGATTGCTCAACACGCCACTGGTTGAGCGCTCCTCCCGGCAGGTCCGTTTGACGCCGATTGGCGAGGAGTTTTTGCGGCGCGCCCGGATGATCCTCACAGACATTGATGAGCTGGCGGACTTATCGCGCTCCTCTGAGGGGCCGATTAAGGGCCCGCTGAGGCTGGGGGTGATCCCCACTGTGGCGCCTTATCTGCTGCCGACGATCTTGCGCGAATGCACTGAGAAACTGCCGGACCTGGAGCTGCAGCCGCGCGAATCGGTTACCGCCTCTTTAATCGACGACTTGCAGCATTCCCGCCTGGACGTGGTGATTGCAGCTTTGCCCATGTCCGAGCCGTCACTGCAGGAGTTTGCGCTGTTTGATGAGCAGTTCATGCTGGTGCGCCCGCCGCAGGATGAGGACAGGCCTGTGCCGAGCCCGGAGCGGCTGCAGGAGATGAAGCTTCTCCTTTTGGAAGAGGGACACTGTTTCCGCGACCAGGCCCTGTCGTTCTGCAACATTGAGCCGACAGACCCGACCTACTTGATGGAGGGCACGTCGCTCTCAACTCTGGTGCAAATGGTCAGTGCCGGCCTTGGAGTGACGCTGGTTCCGGAGATGGCGGTGCCGCTTGAGACGGGGAACGCCTCTGTTTCCGTGGCGCGGTTCCCTGGGGCATCGCCTAAGCGCACCATTGGGATGGTATGGCGCAGGACCAACCCGCTGCGCACACAATTCATGGAGCTGGGCGCGCTGGTGCGCGAGATATGGCAGCGCACCTGCATGCCGGCCCGGGTGGGTTAGAACGCCCTCGTGGTCTTAAGATCCAGATCGCTGTGATTTTCGTTTCTTTTACCTGAGAATGAGCCGCCAGCCCCTGCCCGGCGATGGAGGAAAACCGATGTCCGATGTATCGCTCTTAGAAGCCCCAGCGCCCAAGGCCGCCAATTGGCTGGGCTATTCGGGTCTCATTCCGTTTGTCGCGCTCACAATCGCGCTCTTGTTCGGCCAAGGCGACTTGCTTCAAACCGCGCGGCTCGCTTTGCTCGGATATGGCGTTGCCATCTTATCATTCATGGGGGGCGTTCATTGGGGCCGGGCCATGGCGCAGCCGGCGAATGGCAAAAGCGCCTCCCTAGCGGTCGACTACGCGATCAGTGTAGTGCCCGCCCTGGCGGCGTGGAGCGTGTTTGCGCTGCCGCCGTCTGTTCAGTTCATCTGGTTGGCCGGCTGCTTTGGAGTGCTTGGAATGTATGATGTTCTCAGCGCGCGGTCACTTGACTTTCCGGCATGGTATCCAGGTCTTCGCTTACGGCTCACATTGGTCGTGGTGACCTGCCTCTTGCTGGCTGCCGGGGCAGGCTTGGTACACTGAGGACGCGGACCCCACGACGCCGGTTGCCTTTCTTCTAAAACATGATAACGGAACATCTTTCCACGCTTAAGGAGGGGACCGCCTTGACGCATCCCGACAAAGGCCAAAGCGCCGGCTTCAGTTTTGGCACCCAGGTGCGCAAGTCGCCGTTCACCGATGCCGCCCTCAGATGGGGCGCCAAAGGCTTTTCGGTGTACAACCACATGTACATTCCGCGCGACTTTGGCGATCCGGTTCAAAACTTCTGGAACCTGGTGAACGATGCCATCCTGTGTGACGTGGCGGTGGAGCGGCAGGTGGAGATCACGGGGCCTGATGCGGCCCGGTTCACACAGTTGCTTTCCCCCCGCGATCTGTCCACATGCGCAGTTGGCCAGTGCAAGTATGTTCTGCTGACTGATCAACAGGGCGGCGTCATCAACGATCCGATCCTCTTACGTTTGGCGGAAAACCACTTCTGGCTGTCCATCGCCGACAGCGATGTTCTGCTCTGGGCGAAAGGGGTCGCCACGCACGCGGGGCTGGACGTTCACATCTGTGATCCTGACGTCTCGCCCTTGCAGCTCCAGGGACCCAAGTCGCGGGACATTCTGCGCGCAGCCTTTGGGGACCAACCTGCGGACCTGAAGTATTACCGGTTCATGGAGTATGACTGGAACGGAGTGCCGCTGATCATCTCGCGCACCGGCTGGTCGAGTGAACTTGGCTATGAGATCTTTCTGCGCGACGGGCGTGCGGGCGATGATCTTTGGGAACATCTGATGACAACCGGCGAGCCGCTTGGTCTGCGCCCGGGCCACACCTCCAGCATACGCAGGATCGAGGGCGCCATGCTGTCCTACCATGCCGATATGGACCTTTCGGTCTCTCCGTTGGAGCTGGGCATGGATCGCCTTCTGGACCTGGACGGCGATTTCTCGTTCATTGGAAAGGATGCTCTGCTCGCTGAGCGAGAGCGGGGTCCAAGGAGGCTGTCGGTTGGCCTTGAGATTGATGGCGCGCCTTTTGTCGGATCGAACACCATGCGCTGGCCGGTTGTTCAAGACGGCCAGGAGGTTGGCTACGTGAGCTCCGCAATCCACTCTCCCAGATTGAACAAGAACATCGCCCTTGCCCTGGTGGCGCGGGACTGTTCACACCTGGAGCAGGCCGCAACGGTAGAAACTGAGTTCGGCCCGCGCACGGCAACAGTCGTTCCCAAACCATTTTTCGATCCCAAGAAGTCGCTGGCATCAGGGTAGCAGCACCAGTAGTCGGGCGCTTTACAACCAAGATCCCTTAAGCCAGGGTGTGGCCCAGGAGCTGGACCATGTCTTTGCGCGCAGCTGTTTTTCTCTTTATCGCAGGCTCAACCATCGTAATGGTTGACGCCCCGGCGTTGAGCGATGAGACCGCCCCTTGGCGCGAATACTCACAACAGCCAAATGGGGATATCCATTTTTTCGATAGCTCCCGAGTGGAAACGGCGGCTGATTTGCGTAAAGTGTGGAACAGGATCCGCTACAAGACCTCCGTTATGGGGGCGGCCAGTTATCAGAGCCTCTTGGAAATCGACTGTGCTCAGCGTACGGAGCGCATTCTGCAGAACACCTTTTTCTCTGACAAGCACTGGAAGACGCCTTCCATGGGCACGGACAAAACCGCCAAGCCAAAGCGTCAGATTGCGAAGGGCTCAGCAACCGAGCGCCTTTCCGGCATCCTGTGCGAGCAATAGACCTCAAAAAAATACCCGCGCTACTGCCGTAGCGCGGGCACGTGTTGGTGTGTGTGAAGAACTTACTTCTTCATGCTTTCCGCTGTCACTTTGTAGATCTCGCCTGCATCAACAGAAACATACAGAGCGTTATCCGGGCCCATGACCAGGCCACGGAACCGGCGTGCGAAGCCGAGCGGCATGCGCGTGATCCCGTTAATGCCCAAGCCATCAGGCGTGATGCTGATCATGTCGATCCTTGATCCTGGAGGCGTGCCACCAAAACCGATCCCCATGATGCCAACAGCCAAGCGGCCTTCGTAGATGCCCCAGTTCTTGCCTTTCAGGAAGGCAGCAGAACCGGTGCCTTGGGAGAAGCCATTATTGTTCCACGCAGCCGGCATCAGATCTGCAAAGCGTGTGTC
>JBCDIP010000385.1:0-4095 GCA_038748855.1 Pseudomonadota bacterium | reverse complement strand
TGCGGCTGATCTGCGGCGTGGACATCCCCAACGCCGGGCGCATTGACACCACCTATTTTCTGTCCTGGCCCATGGGGCTTGCCGGCGGCCTGCAAGGGGCCATGAGCGGGCGCGAAAACGCCAAATTCGTCTGCCGTATTCTGGGTGAGCCGGAAGACCAGCTGACCGAGAAACTGGAGTTCATTCAAGACTTTGCCGAAATTGGATCGGATTTCGACCTGCCGGTGCAGAATTACTCCACCGGCATGCGCGCCAGGCTGAACTTTGCCATCTCCATGGGGTTTAAGTTCGACTGCTATGTGGTGGACGAACTCACCGCGGTTGGCGATCAGCGTTTTCGCGAAAAAAGCGCCAAGTTTTTCAAGGATAAGCGCGATGAGGCCTGCTTCATCAAGGTCTCACACAATCTGAAGGAGCTGGAAGAGGAATGTGACAGCGCGCTCTTCATCACGGATGGTAAGCTCTACTACTTTCCTGATATCCGTGAGGTAATCCAATCCTACAAGGATGTGCTGGCCGGCAACGCCCCACCATCTCTCGACGATCACCTGGTGAGCAAACGCGAAAAAGCTGCCCGATCGGGCAAGAGCTGGTTTGACTCTTTGGCTTCAGTGAACTTCAAGGCCCAGCTCTTTGGCCGAAAAGCCAAAAGTCATGTGCTCAAGCGCAAGCCTGCGCGTGCACCTGAGCCCTCTGTGCCTCTCCGCATTCCCCCTCCCAAGCCCTCAATGACCGAGGTATCCAAGCCTCCTGAGGCGCCCCCGCAGCTGGTACGTTCTCCACAGGTGGAAGAAAAACCTAAACTTGATCGTTTCGCCCACAGCACAGACATTCTAGAACGAATGCTCGAAGTGAGAAAATAACTCCCCCTGGGTGATCATCAATGGACGCTTTGTTTTCCGTGGAGAACTGGTTCACGCTGGCAATGCTTGTGCTTTTGCAAGCGGTGCTTGGCTTCGACAATCTCCTTTACATTTCAATTGAATCCAAGCGCGTGCCGCCGGAGCGCCAAGCGTTTGTAAGACGAATCGGCATTGCGCTGGCGATTATCCTCAGGATCATCTTGTTGTTCGTCCTGGTTCAGGCCATCCAATATTTCCAGGATCCGTTCCTAAAGATTGATTGGCCCGGCTGGATCAAGGTTGACGCGAACGTCCACAGCTTCATCGTGCTCTTCGGTGGGGCGTTCATTATCTACACCGCGATCAAAGAAATCTTCCATATGTTGGCTGCAGACGATTTGGAAGATGCCGGCGGCGCCAGCCGGACGGTATCCAGCGCCATCTTCTGGATCGTGGCCATGAACCTGATCTTCTCCTTTGATTCCATCCTCAGCGCCATGGCGCTCACCGAAGTGTTCTGGGTGATGGCCACAGCCATCATCATCAGCGGGGTGATGATGATCTGGCTGTCTGATCATGTGGCAGAGTTTCTCGACCGAAACCGGATGTATGAGGTTTTGGGGCTGTTTATCCTGTTTATCGTCGGCATTTTGCTCATTTCCGAGGGCGGTCATCTCGCTCACCTCGCTTTGTTTGGCTACCCCATCGAGCCTATGGCGAAGAGCACGTTCTACTTCGTCATCTTCGTTCTCGTTGTGGTGGATCTGGTGCAGGGGCGCTATCAGCGCAAACTCACTCAACGCAAGCTGCGCCGCGAGCAAAAACAGGCCCATTAGGGGAGCGAGCCTTCCCCTTTTTGGTATTGCCGTAACGTAAGGGATTCCCTCACTTTTTCGCTTCCGAGAAACCTGAAGTTTACCTTTATGGCACAACTTAGATCCCTAATGGGGAAGGGATGGAGTTGTTGCGATGACGGCGCGAACGGAAGTTTCGCCGTTGGTACAGGCTTGCGTGAGCACGGCGCAGCCTGAACCTTCGGCGAGCACGATCTCACCCGACGCATTGCATCATTGTGAGCGTTTGGTGCACGAACTGCCTGCGATGATCATGTCGGTGAACGGCCACGGATATATTACCGGGGCCAACCGCAGATGGCTTGAGTTCTGGGGATATGATGCCCATGAGCTTTCAAGCCTGCATCTGCGCGCGCTGCTGACCTCTGAATCCCACAGATATCTGGTGGACACGGTCTATCCTGATTTCTTCCGATCCGGCGTGTGCCGAAACGTGAATGTTACCTGTGTCTTGAAGAACGGAGCCCGGCGCAATGGCCTTGTGTCTTGCTTGGGCGAGTTCGATGAGGCCGGGCGTATCAACAGCACCATCGTGGTGATGCAAGACGTAACCCGGGAAAAGGCCACCGAGACAGCCCTGCGCCAAAGCGAGGAACGCTTCCGCGGTTCGTTTGACGCAGCTGGCCATGGCATGGCGCTCGCCTCGCCGGACGGGCGCCTGATGGCGGTCAACCCGGTACTGTGTACCTTGCTGCGCAGTGACGAGGTGAGCTTGAAGCGCGAAAGCCTCCAGGACCTTGTGGATGCAGCTGACCGGCCAACATTGTTGAATAATGTGGGGCGCATTCTGGCCGGCGAGCTGGAATCAGCGCAGATGGAGCTGAGGTTCCCCTGCCGCAACGGTGACGTTGTCTGGGGCCTCACCAGCATTTCCATCGTCCGGGACACAAGCGGGATCGTTGCCCACTTTGTGGTCCAAATCGTCGACCTCACCTTGCGGCGGAAGACCGAAGAGCGGCTCAAGAATGCCCGCAAGATGGAGGCGATTGGCCAACTGACCGGCGGCATTGCCCACGATTTCAACAACCTGCTGCAGGTGATCATCGGCAACTTGCAGCTGGTGCAGGACGAACTCAGCACAGATGCCTCCCAAGGGTGCGCCCAGGAGGCGTTGGAAGCAGCCGGGCGCGGTGTTGAGCTCACCAAGCAGCTTCTGGCCTTCTCCCGGCGCCAGTCGCTTGAGCCTGAACCGGTGCAGATCAACCAGATGATCAAGTCCATGAGCAGCATCATTCAGCGCACGGTGGGCGAGACCATTCAGTTCAAGGCAGACCTAATGGAGGTGGATGCTTCTATCTCCGTGGACCTATCGCAGCTGGAATCAGCGCTATTGAACCTGGCGATCAATTGCCGCGATGCTATGCCAAATGGCGGTCGGCTCACGGTACAAACCCGCTCGGTCTATCTGAACGACACCTACGCGGCCCGTCACCAAGAGGTGACGCCCGGCCATTATGTGCTGATCACGGTGGAAGATAACGGGAGCGGCATCCCCGCCGATCTGCTGGAGAATGTGCTCGAACCCTTCTTCACCACCAAAGACAGCGCACAAGCTTCAGGCCTTGGGCTCTCCATGGCCTATGGCTTCATTCGCCAATCCGGCGGTCACATCGATGTGGCCAGCGAGGTGGGCCAAGGCACGTCCATCAAGCTCTATCTCCCGCGCATCGATGTAGATCCACTGACCGGCACTGTGGAAGCCGATCCAAAAGGCGACGAACCATCGCCCAAGACCGTGTTGGTGGTGGAAGATCAGGAAGATGTGCGCAAGGTGGCGGTTGGGTTCCTGAAGAGCTTTGGCTACCGGGTCCTCCAGGCCGAAGACGGCATTATTGCCATGGGCATCTTACAGGAGCAGCCGGACATCGACTTGCTGTTCACCGACATTGTGATGCCGGGCGGTATGAACGGACTGGACCTGTCCCAGGCCGCGTGCGCGCTCAATCCAGATTTGAAGGTGATCCACGCGTCTGGCTACCCTCAAGGCGTATTGCCGGCTGAACAAATCGAGCAGATCGGCGACAGTCTGCTGATGAAGCCGTACCACAAAGACCAACTCCTAGAAGCCTTGGAGCAGGTGCTCTCCGACGCCAGAGCGGCCTAAGCGCCTGCCCGATCAAACTGGGACGCGGCCCAATGGTGGAAGCAGTGGGTGGCTTCGTCCATCACCGGTGAGAACTTGCCTCCGTCGAAGCGAGCGGCGCTGCGCCCCTTCTGCATGCCTTCCACCACGAAGATGTCTTCAACAAAGATCTCCTTCCACTGAGCGGAGTTCCGTTGGCGCAGGGCTTCCATCTCAGGGCCGGCATCTGCTTCAGAGGTATAGAAGATCTCGATGTGCTCTACAGTGCGGTCGTGGGACTTCGGCTCAAGCATGATCGCGAAGGTGTGGTCGCGGT
>JBCDIP010000384.1:0-4104 GCA_038748855.1 Pseudomonadota bacterium | reverse complement strand
TCACAGCCATAGGCCGCCACTACACCTACAAGATCATCAGCCGCCGCCCGCCACTGACCGTGGAACGGGGACGCGCGTGGCGGGTGTCCAAACCTCTGGACGCAGAGGCCATGCACGAGGCCGGGCAAGTGCTCGTGGGTACGCACGACTTCACCACGTTCCGTTCTGCCCATTGCCAGGCCAAATCACCCTTTAAGAGCATCGACGTGGTGAGGGTGTCCCAAGAGGGCGAAGCCATTCTGATCAGGGTCAGCGCCCGATCGTTCCTGCACAATCAGGTGCGCTCAATCGCGGGCAGCTTGAAGATGGTGGGCGAAGGGGTGTGGACGAAAGCGGACTTGCAGAGCGCGCTTGAGGCCGCTGACCGCAGCCGATGCGGCCCGGTAGCTCCGCCCGATGGTCTCTACCTTACAGGCGTGGACTATCCTCTCAGGGCTATTGGGTGAGGCCGAAAAGGCGCTCAATCGTAATGTTCAAGAAGAAGTCCACAAACACCACACCCGCAGCGACGAACCCACCGCAGTCCAGCGCTTCGCGGGCCACGTACCAAAAGTATGTGAGCATGGCCAGGAAGATGAAGAACACCAACACCAACGCACCCTCACTTCCCAAGATACCGACATTGTAGAGCAAAACCGGCACCATCATGCAGCACGTTGCGATCACCGAACTCCAGTTATAGGCCGTGATGAACCGCATGTAGTTGTGACTTAACTGGAAAGCATGTGCGTAGGCGAGCATGGCCGCGGTGAAGGCCGCCCATTGCAGCGTGAGGTTAACCGTGGCGCGCGACGCCAGGGCCATCGCGCTTATATCTGTGTTCTCACGAAACGTTACCGCGGCCAACGCTGATAATGGCAGCACAAAAGCCATGGCGAAGAATGAGCGCCAGAAGCCTTCCTCGGTCAAGTTGAAGTCGTTCAGCCCGCCCGGGTCACGGCGCAACAGGCGGACAGCACCAAAGAGGGAAGCAACGATTTCATTGGGACCCGGCAGCGCCATATTACGGGTTTGTCCCGTGGTCGAAGTACCGTTCAAGCACAGCCCTGTAGGCCCGCGTGAGCGCGTGGAGATCATCCACCGGCACGCGCTCGTTGACCGCGTGGATGGTCTTGTTCACCAGGCCGAACTCCACAACCGGGCAATAGTTCTTGATGAACCTGGCATCAGAGGTGCCACCGCCCGTGGAAAGGGAGGGCTTCACATTTGTGGCCCGCTGAACTGCTTCCTGCACCGCATCTAGATCAGGGCCGGGCTCGGTCACGAAGCTGTCGCCGCTGACGGAAATCTGCAAGGTGTAGTCCACATCGCCGCAGCGCTCGCGCACCCAGGCTTCGATCGTGTCAGGCGTGTGTTCGGTGTTAAAGCGCACATTGAATTTGGCGGTGGCCTCCGCCGGGATCACATTGGTGGCCGGGTTGCCCACATCAAAGCTGGTGACCTGCAAGGTGGAAGGCTGAAAGTGCGCCGTGCCATGATCCAGAGGCTCCGACATGATGGCATCCACAATGCGGGCAAGGCGCGGCACGGGATTGTCTGCTTTCTCCGGATAGGCAGAGTGCCCTTGAATGCCGCGGACCGTGAGCACCCCGTTGAGGCTCCCGCGGCGGCCGTTCTTGATGGCATCGCCCACCTGTTCGGTGCAGGAGGGCTCGCCCACGATGCAGAAGTCGGGCACCTGGCCGTTTGCGGCCATCCACTCCAAAACCTTGCGCGTGCCGTTGATGGAGGGGCCTTCCTCATCGCCGGTGATGAGGAGGGAGATGGACCCGTTCGCCTTGCCTCCGCTTTCGCTCAAGTGCTCCGCAGTGGCCGCAAGCCAGCAGGCTATATTGCCCTTCATATCCACCGCGCCGCGGCCATAGAGCACACCGTCTTCCAGCACTGCATCGAACGGGCCGTGGCGCCAAAGTTCCGTGTCTCCAGGCGGCACCACATCGGTGTGTCCGGCAAAGCAGATATGTGGTGCGCCGGAGCCGATGCGGGCAAACAGGTTGTCCACATCGGGCGTGCCCTCATCTGAGAACGGCAGACGCCAGCACTGGAAACCCAAGCTCTCCAAAGCCTGCTGAAGCCAGGTGAGCGCACCGCCCTCTTCCGGCGTGACCGACGGGCAACGTATCAGCGCCGTGGCCGCTGCCACGGGATCTGTGTAGGTGGAACCAGTTTCAGCCATAGAGTTTTGCTTAACTTCGCTTAAGGAACTTATACCCCAGACTTCTGTAAGGGATCAGGCCCCCACTGATTGTCTCCCTGGGTGCCGCGAAGAATGCCTAACTCTATCAGCGCAAACACCATCACACAAAGGTTCACCGTTTCCAGCACCTTGCCAACCAAGTTGGGCGTGCGCAGATAAACGCCCCCCACAACTTCATGGCTTGCGGTGAGGCCGAAGGTTTCCCCCAGCAAGATCAGTGCGTAAGGAGCCAGAAACAGCACGACCAGCCAGAGCGGCCGGTTGCGGTCCTTCAGCCGTTTGATCATTAACGCGGAGACAGGATAGAGCAGGCACATTCCGATCAAAGAATTGAGGCGCACGAGTGAGCTCTCGCTGAAAGGAACATCCTCATCCAGGAACAAGATCACCGAGGCAAAGATGATCACCACGGCCACCAAGGTCAACAGCAGCGTGCCACCCCAATAGTGGGAACGGGGGATGCGGCCTTCAAAGCTGAACAAGAGGTCCTTCATCAGACCGCCCTCCGGGCCTTAGTCGCGCAACAGGTCGTTGATCGATGTTTTGGACCGGGTTTGCTCATCCACGGTTTTCACAATCACCGCGCAGTAGAGCGAAGGACCCGGGCTGCCATCCGGCAGTGGCTTGCCTCCTGTGGTGCCGGAGACGACGACCGAATATGGCGGCACGCGGCCCATGTGGACCTCACCGGTCGCCCGGTCGATGATCTTGGTGGAGGCACCAATGTAAACGCCCATCGAGAGCACAGCACCCTCGCCCACCACGACGCCCTCAACCACCTCAGAGCGCGCGCCGATGAAGCAATTGTCTTCAATGATCACCGGACCGGCCTGGAGCGGCTCCAGAACGCCGCCAATGCCCACGCCGCCTGAGAGGTGCACATTCTTACCGATCTGCGCACAGGAGCCCACGGTGACCCAGGTGTCCACCATAGTGCCGCTGTCCACAAAGGCACCCAGGTTGACGAAGGACGGCATCAGAATGACGTTCGGCGCAATGTGGGCCGAATGGCGTACCACGCAGTTGGGCACGGCCCGGAAGCCGGCGCTGCGGAACTCATCCTCGCCCCAGCCTTCAAACTTGGAGGGCACCTTGTCCCACCAATGGGACCCGCCCGGGCCGCCGGCGATGGTGGTCATGTCGTTCAGCCGGAAAGACAGGAGCACGGCCTTCTTCAGCCACTGGTTGACCACCCAGCCTTCTGGGCTCTTTTCGGCCACGCGGGCCTCGCCCTTGTCCATTAGGTTGAGGGCTTCGTTCACCGCATCGCGGATCTCGCCTTGGGTTTGCAGGTTAACCTCATCGCGGTTGTCGAACGCTGCTTCAATGGTGGCCTGCAATTGTTGCGTGCTCATGGACTTATCTACTCCGGATCAAAAAAACCACTTGGCCCTTATCAAGGGCGCCGCCGTTATGCGATGACTTTATCTTCAGTGCAACACGCTGCAACAACTTGAGGGAACTATTCTGAAAATGTTTGACACACCAAAGCTCAACCGCGAGCGCAAGACGCCCTTCCCCACATCGGAAGAGGACATCATCAGGTCCAGTTTGCAGCCTCACACGCCGCAAACCCAGTCACCGGTCTATGAGCTTGCGTTCCATGATCCCGACTTTCTCTGCCGGGAAGAGCTGAGGCCTGTTCGCCTGCAGCTGGAGCTGCTGAAGCCCGAACTGATTCTCCAGGAGCATGGCATTACCTCAACCGTCGTTCTGTTTGGCGGCGCGCGCATTCCTGCCCCCGGCGCTGAGCCGGGCGGCAAGACAGAGATTGCCAAGAAGAACCTTGCCGCGAACGCGCATTTCTATGAAGAGGCCAGGCGCTTTGCGGTGCTGGCCTCTGAAGAGGCGCTGAAGCGTGATCAGAAGGAATATGTGGTGGTCTCCGGCGGCGGCCCGGGCGTTAT
>JBCDIP010000383.1:0-4111 GCA_038748855.1 Pseudomonadota bacterium | reverse complement strand
GGTGCCGTATGACATTGTGCTCGAGATGGATGAGATCAATGATGATTTCCCGGAAACCGACGTGGTGATCGTCATCGGCTCCAACGACATCGTCAACCCCGCGGCCCAGGATGACCCTGGCTCCCCCATCGCCGGCATGCCGGTTCTTGAAGTGTGGAAGGCCAAGCAGGTGTTTGTCTCCAAACGCGGCCAGGGCACGGGCTATTCGGGCATTGAGAACCCGCTCTTCTTTAAGGACAACACGCGCATGTTCTTTGGAGACGCCAAGGCAAGCCTGGATCAGCTGTTGGGTCTGATGCCGAACTGAGGTGAGGGGGTCGCCTAGCGTTCGATGTCGGCCCCGCCTTCAGCTTCTCGCCTGGCGATGAAGGCGTCGATTTCTTCGCGCCGGCCTTCATCCATGGGCGGAACCGTGTGGTTGGCCACCGTTTCCAGATAGATCTGATGCGCGCGCTGGGTTGCATCCACGGAGCCTCTGTCACGCCAGTTCTCAAAGTTGCTCCAGTCTGACAGGAGCGGTGAGTAGAAGGCGTTTTCGAAGCGCTCGATCGTGTGTTCGGTGCCGAAGAAGTGGCCGCCATGGCCCACCTCGGCAATGGCGTCCGTGGCGAGGCTGGCTGCATCCAGGCTCACAGGCTTGAAGAGTTCTGCAAACATTTGCAGCATCTCAACGTCCATGATGAACTTTTCAGCAGATGCGGTGAGCCCGCCCTCAAGCCAGCCGGCCCCATGGAGCAGCACGTTGGTGCCGCCCATCAGCGCGCCCCACAGAGACATCTGCATTTCGTAAGCCGCTTGAGCATCAGGCGCGTTTGAGGCGGTGACCCCGGAGGAGCGCAGCGGCAGGCCGTAGCGCCGGGCTAACTGACCTGAGGCAAAGGCGGCCTTGGTGTATTCAGGCGTGCCGAAGGCCGGCGAGCCGGTTCGCATATCCACGTTGCTGGTGAAGCTGCCATAGCAGACCGGCGCCCCTGGCCTGACGATTTGAGAAAGGCTGAGCCCCGCCAAGGCCTCCGCGTTCTGCAGCACCAGGGCACCCACGAGCGTAACAGGCGCCATGGCGCCCGCCAGGGTGAACGGGGTGAGGATCATCATTTGTCCCGCCTTGGCGGCGTCGATGATGCCGCGGCACATCAGAAGATCAAGCTGCAGGGGAGAGTTGGAGTTTGCCACCGAATAGCAGACCGGTGTCTCGGAGAACTCTTCGGGCGTCAGTCCATGGGAGATCCGGATGATCTCGTAGGCATCGGCGACCGCCTCCGTGCCCCGGAAGAAGACGAACGGCACCTTCTCCGTTAGTGTCACCACGGAGCGGGTCATGGCCAGATGTCGGATGTTGGTGGGGATGTCCTGGGGCTCTACAAAAGGCCCGATCATGTGGATCACGTCGAAGGTTTGGGAGAGGCGGCAAAAGTTGTCGAGCGAGGCGAGAGTACCGGGCCGTCGGCCTTGTTCAAGATCAGAGAAGTTGGGGGTGCCGCCCGTGGTGCAGACGCCCACATGGGCGCCGCCGACTGTGACATCCCGGTCGGGAGCCCGGCCACGCAAGGTGATGAGTTCCGGCGCCAAGGCAATCTGTTCCAGCACCAGGTCGCGGTCGAAATGGACCACGCCTTCGTCGGTGACCTTGTGCCCCGCCGATCGGTAGAGGTCCAAGGCTTCATCGCTCAGGATACGCAACCCTGTGTCTGCCAAGACCTTGAGCGAGGCTTCATGGATGGCCTCAATCTGGTCGTCGGAAAACTGCTTGATGGGTGGGTAGGGGTTCACCCAGGTGCGCCAGGCCTGGTCGAAGCTGTCCACCACTTTGGAGGTTCTGAGGCTGGTTTTTGCCCGGCGCCCTCCGGATCTACGCGCGCTCATTGGGCGGCCTCCTTGGCGGCGAGGCGCGCCTTGAACACTTGGGCGGCGGCGTTATCAATCGTGCGGCCGGTGAAACAGGTATAGTAGGCAGACAGGTACTCCATCCGCGTCTCCATGGGTTCCGACACGCTCAAAGCATAGTAGCTGAGCTGGGTAAAGTAGATCACGCGGGCGCGGATGAATGCATCTATGGGTTCATAGTCCTGGCCGCGGAGAAAGCTCGCGATGGCCTCAACGCGATCATCGTCCTCCTGAGCTACGGTTTTCTGGATGTCGGCATCCCGGCGGGCCCAATCGCGCACAGCCTGATCGAGTAGCGGGTCAAACTTTGAATGGTCGACCCAAACGGAAAACAGATCCAGAATGCCCGCCTCAAGGCTTGGTGCGTGCTCCAGAACCTCGATCATGACCCCGGTGTTGCGGGCGCGCCATTCGGCCAAGAGGGCTTTGAGAAGATCGTCCCGGCCTGCAAAGTGCCAGTAGAAGCTGCCGCGGGTGACATTCAGCTCCCGTGCCAAACGGGTGATCTGCACGTGCTCAACACCCTCGTTCAGCAAGACGTGGAGCGCCTCAACGATCCAGTCATCCCGGTTCAGTTGCGGCTCACGCTTCTTTTCGTCTCGTGTTGACAGAAGTTCCAAGGGGGTCATCTCCATACAGGAATGGACTTTACCATACAGGGTTGTATGTTGCCGGGTCAATTTGTATTATCCGGCGCTGACCCCGCAAGGAGCTGAGCTATGAGCCTGCCAGAAAACACCGCGCCCGTGAGGGCGATGTCGTTCAATGATTTGCCGTTTTCGCCCCGGTTTGCCTATGGCGACCAAGCCCAAATCGCAGAGATAACGGGAAGTGGTGACGGCACGGTTCTGGGCACCGGCTTTGCCAGGTTTACCGATGCCCACATCCCGTGGACCATCCAGTATGATGAGGTTCTGCTGGTGTTGGAGGGGTCGGTTGTGGTGCGCATTGCGGGCGAAGACTTCACCGCGGGCCCTAAGGATTGCATCTGGCTGCCGGCAGGCACAGAGCTTGAGTACATCTCCCAATCAGCTTTGGTGTTCTATGCAATCCACCCCAGCAACCGGGCGGAGGCGGCGTCATGAAGATTAGCAGGCTGCCGGTTGTCGACCGGACCAATGGCTGGAGCGCCGTCCTTTCTGGGCGCACGCCGAACCCGTCTCTTAAGGGTGATGTTGCTGCTGACTGGATCGTCCTTGGCGCCGGCTATGCGGGTCTTGCCGCCGCACGGCGCCTGGCGGAGAACTGCCCGGACCAAACCATAGGCCTGATTGATGCCGGTTCGGCCGGTGAGAATGCCTCGGGCCGCAATTCCGGTTTTGCCATCGATTTGCCCCACAATGTGGGCTCGTCACTGGATGAGCTGGACGGCTCGCACCGGTTCATGCGCCTGGCGCGATCTGCCATTGATCAGCTGGGGGATATCGTCACGGCCAACAACATCGCCTGCGACTGGTCGGAAGACGGCCGCTACCACACCGCGGTGTCAGAGCGGGGCGTGAAGGAAGTTCTGGAGCCTTATGCCAAGGAGCTTGAAGCCCTAGGTGAGCCCTTTGAGTGGATGGACAAGGCCCAGGTGAAGGAGCGTATTGGCTCAGACCATTTTACGGCGGCTGTCTTCACTCCGGGCGGTGCGTTGATGAACCCCGCTGCGTTGACCCGCGGGCTGGCAGATGCCTTGCCGGACAATGTGACGCTCTACGAGAACTCGCCGGTTGTGGAAGCCAACTTTGAAAATGGCGTCCAACTGACCACGCAAGGCGGAACCCTGCGGGCACCGAAGATGATCCTGGCCGCCAATGGATATTCAGAGCAGTTCGGGTTCTTTAAGAACCGGTTCCTGCATCTTGTGGCGCACGGTAGCCTGACCCGGCCTCTGAGCGATGAAGAGCAAGCAGCCTACGGTGTGGCGGCGCCGTGGGGCTTAACGCCGGCCAATGCCTTTGCCGGCATTACCATGCGCTATACCAATGACCGGCGCATTCTCATTCGCCAGGGATTGGACTACTGCCCCAGCCAGGTGTTCACAGCGGAAGAGCAGCGGCGCGTGGCGCAGCGGCACAAGGAGCTGTTTGACCAGCGCTTCCCCATGCTGCCGAAGGTGGAGATTGAGCACACGTGGAGCGGGGTGGTGTGTCTGTCGCAAAACAGTGCACCTGGGTTTGGTCAGTTACGGTCCAACATCTGGTCTGCCGTGTGTCAGAATGCGGTTGGTGTCACCAAGGGT